>JAYVWX010000244.1:0-15811 GCA_043785715.1 Novosphingobium sp.
AGTGTCCCACCCCCGGCCCCTCCCGCCGGCGGGAGGGGGGAAGTCGGGGCAAGATTAGCTAATGCAGGGGACAATCTAACCGCCCGCCAGCTCGGCAAAATCCGCAACGCTCATCGGCTTGGCCCGGACGAAACCCTGATAGAACTGGCAACCTTCCGCGGCGACCAGCGCGCGCTGGGCTTCGCTTTCGATCCCCTCGACGATCACGCCGAGGCCAAGCGCCCGCGCCATGGCGACGATGCCCCGGAACACCGCCAGATCCCGCGCGTCCCCGGTAATGCCGTCCACCATCGAGCGGTCGAGCTTGAGGTAATCGAGCGGCAGCAGCTTGAGATAGCGAAAGTTGCAGAAACCCGCGCCGAAATCGTCGAGCGCCATGCGGATGCCGGCGGCGCTGAGTTCGGCGAGCGTGCGGGCGGCGATCTTGATGTCGGCGAGCAGGGCCTGCTCGGTAACTTCAAGCGTCAGCCGATCCGGCGGAAACCCGCTGTCCCGCAGGATCACTGTCAGTTCCTGCGCATAGCTTTCCGCCGAAAGTTCGATCGCGGTCACATTGAGCGACATCCGCAGCGGGCGCGGCCAGGCCTTCCCCGCGGCCAGCGCCAGGCCGGCAATGTGGCGCGACAGCGGCGCGACATGATCGGCGCGCTCGGCAATGGCGAACAGCGCCCCGGCGCCAATCCGGCCGAGCTTGCGATGGTTCCACCGCGCCAGCGCCTCCGCGCCAATTAGCTCGTCTTCAGGCAGCGAGAACTGCGGCTGGAACACCACTTCGATCTCGTCGCGGTCGATCGCGCGGAGCAGATCCGCCTCCAGCTGCGCAGCGGTGCGCCCCTGCCGGGTAGTCTCGCCGTCCGCCCAGGCCAGCCGGCGGCCTTGCTGGCGCTGCATGTTGGCGATGGTCTGCCCGAGCCGGTCGAGGATCGACTCGCTGGTCTCGCCGCCGACGCCCCGCAATAGCGCCAAGCGGGGCGATAACCGCAGCGCCCCGCTTGAGGCGGTAGCAATCGGCCGGGCGACCAAGTCGGCCAACTGCCCGGCGAACAATTGCCAGCGCTGGCGGCTGCAGCTTTCATTGGCGACCAGAATGAAATTGCCGCCGCCCGAGCGTGCCGCGACCCAAGGCCCTTCAAGTTCGCGGGCGGCGAATTGCGTCAGCCGCGCCGCTACGGTGGCCAGCGCCGCATCGCCCGCCGCCGCTCCATAGGCCAGGTTCAGCGCATCGAAGCGCCGCAAGGCAAGCAGGAGCGCATGCAAGCGCGGCCCCTCCCCGTCACCGCGGCCCTGCACGATCCATTCCCCCAGCCGGTCGCGCAGGCTCTCGATGCCGGGCAGACCGGTCAGGGCATCGCGCCCGACATCGCTTGCCGCTCGGGGAATTTGGCTCATCCATGCGGTGCTTACGCCAAAGCCTTTGCCAAAGCATCAACGCCGCCATATCAATCCGCGCGATGACCAAGTCCCTGCGCCTCGCCCTTCTCGCCTCAGACGACACGCGCGCGCAAGACGCCGCATCCGGGCTGGCGGGCGCGCATAATTGGGTGCCGCCCGACGAGGCCGAGGCCTTGGTCGTGCTGGGCGGCGACGGCTATCTGCTGCATGTGCTGCACCGCATGCTCGATCTAGACCAGGTAAAGCCGGTCTATGGCCTCAACCACGGCACCGTCGGCTTCCTGATGAACAAGGCGAAAAGCAGTCGCGCGATCGGCGAGCGGGTCGCCAAGGCCAAGCCGGTCGCGGTCCGCCCATTGGAAATGACCGCTTTCACTAATGGCGGCGACGAGCACAGCTATTACGCCATCAACGAGGTCTCGCTGCTGCGCGAAACCCGCCAGACCGCCAAGCTGGAAGTGCGGGTCAACGGCAAATTGCGCATGGCGGAACTCGCCTGCGATGGGGTGCTGGTGGCGACCCCGGCGGGCTCGTCTGCGTATAATCTCTCCGCCAACGGCCCGATCCTGCCGCTCGGCTGCAACATGCTGGCGCTCACCCCGATCAGCCCGTTCCGCCCCCGCCGCTGGCGCGGGGCGATCCTGCCCGACAAGGCGCAAGTCTGCTTCCGCGTGCTCGATCCCGAAAAGCGCCCGGTCGCCGCCGTCGCCGACCAGAAGGAAGTGCGCGATATCAAGGAAGTACACATCGCGATCGCCCGCAACCGCGAACTGACCCTGCTGTTCGATCCCGGCAGCAGCCTCGATGAGCGCATCTTCGCCGAACAGTTCCAGGTGTGATCGCAGAACCCTCGGCGGGGTGGCCGTCACAGTTGTCGGTAGCCGCCATCCCGGTCTTGCCAAACCAGTCGGCGCTGCTATAGGCGCATTCCTGCCCGGGAGACCGGGCTGCTCCCCGATAGCTCAGCGGTAGAGTAGGTGACTGTTAATCACTTGGTCGTAGGTTCGAATCCTACTCGGGGAGCCAATTTCTTCATCACAAGCGGCCTGCTGAGGTCAGCCTCAGCCGAGCAGCAGCCGGCTGCCCGCCCAGATTGTCAGCGCGGCGGTGAGCCAGCGGATGATCCGTTCGGGCAGGAAGCGGAGCGCCAGCAGGCTGCCGAGCTGCCCGCCGATGATCACCGCCAGCAATAGCGGCAGGCCTTGGCCCAAGGC
Organism: Novosphingobium sp.; assembly: GCA_043785715.1. GTDB lineage: Bacteria > Pseudomonadota > Alphaproteobacteria > Sphingomonadales > Sphingomonadaceae > Novosphingobium. The sequence goes on from JAYVWX010000244.1 coordinate 2,607, forward strand.
CTCGCCAAAGCGCTGCGGGCCGGCCTTGGCAAGCTGGCCGAGCAGACCGGTCAGCGAATTGATCAGGATGAACAGGCTGGTGGTTGCGGCGATTTTCCGCGCCGAGTTCCACCGCGTCAGATGCAGCAATGGCGCGAGGAATATGCCGCCGCCGATACCGACCAGTCCAGCCAGATAGCCGAGCGGCGCGGCTGCCAGCGGCATCCATCGTGCAACTTGGGTGGATTGATCGGTAGGCAGCGCGTCTTCGCGATCGGGCGCTCGCGGAACGAACAGCGCCAGCCCGGCAAACACCAGACTGCCGCCAAGCAGCAGCAGGAACTGCTTTTCCTTGATAGGCGTCAGTCCGCCAAGGAATGCAAGCGGCGCGGCGACCAGCGCCAGCGTCAGCGCCCCCCGCCAAGGCACCTGCTGCGCCCGGGCGAAGCGCAGCGTCCCGCCGGTGACAACCACGATGTTGCACGACAGGGAAATGATCGGCAGCAACCGGAAATCGGTATGCGCCAGCGCCAGCAGCGCATTATAGGTCGATCCGCCGCCGAAGCCCACCGAGGCGTAGAGCAGCGCGGTGACAAAAAAGCCAACAGGAAGCCAGTCGAAATTCATGTATCCCCCGCCGGCGCGACCCCGAAACGACCGAACTATCGTCCCGGCGTCACCCTGCCGCGCCGTGACAATGCTTGTATTTCTGGCCGGAACCGCAGGGACACGGCGCATTGCGCGATAAACCCTGGTCAGCATAGGGATCCCCGCCCGCCAGTGCAACACCGCCCCCGCCCAGCACGCTCAGCATCGCATGTGCTCCCGGCGTGGCAAAGCGACTGTCATCCTCGCCGGTGAACGGATCGATGTGGCCAGTGAGGAAATCAGGCAGTTCCGGCAGTTCCATCGGCAGCGGCGTCTGCATGCTGAGCTCGCTGGTCGAGAGAATCCGGGTGACATCCTCGCGGATTGTCTCGAGCATCTTCTCGAACAGGCCGAAGGCCTCCTGCTTGTATTCGTTGATCGGCTGCTTCTGCGCATAGGCGCGCAGGAAGACCACCTGACGCAGGGCATCGAGCGTGGCGAGGTGCTCTTTCCAGTAATGGTCGAGCCGTTCGAGCAACACGCTTTTTTCCACCTGCAGCCAAACCTCGGGATCGTTGCCGGAGCGCAGCTTTTCGACATGCGCGTCGGTCAGAGCGACAATGCGCTCTTCGATCATGTCGGGCTCGATGCCGTCCTCGGCGACCCAGTCAGCAATGGGTGCATCGACCGCGAGGATATCCCGCACCCGTTCGCGGAGCCCCTCGATATCCCACTGCTCGGGATAGGAACCTGGCGGGCAGGCGTCGCCGACGATCGCGTTGACGGTATCGTGCCGCATGTCGACCACCACATCGTCGACCGCATCGGCATCCATGATGTCGGCGCGCTGCGCGTAGATCACCTTACGCTGATCGTTCATCACATCGTCGTATTCGACGACCTGCTTGCGGATGTCGTAATTGCGCGCCTCGACCTTCTTCTGGGCAGTCTCGATCGCCTTGGACAGCCAGCGCGATCCGATCGCCTCGCCATCGGCCAGGTTGGAATTCATCATCCGCGCGAACAGCGTGTCCGGCCCGAAGATGCGCAGCAGGTCGTCTTCCAGGCAGAGATAGAAGCGCGACAGGCCGGGGTCGCCCTGCCGGCCTGAACGGCCGCGCAGCTGGTTGTCGATGCGGCGGCTTTCGTGCCGCTCGGTGCCGAGCACGAACAGCCCGCCGGCGTCGAGCACCTGCTGGCGTTCCGCCTCGATCTCGACCGTGATCCGCTCAATCGCCGAGTCGCGCTCCGGCCCTTCCGGCATGTCCTTCAATTCGTCATTGGTGCGGAATTCAAGGTTCCCGCCCAGCTTGATGTCGGTGCCGCGCCCGGCCATGTTGGTGGCGATGGTGACCGCGCCGAGCCGGCCGGCCTGCGCCACGATATGCGCCTCCATCTCGTGGAAACGGGCGTTGAGCACATTGTGCTTCACGCCCTCTTTTTCGAGAAACTCGGAGAGCAGCTCGGACTTTTCAATCGAGACGGTGCCGACCAGCACCGGTTGGCCGAGCTCGTGCTTTTCCTTGATCCCCACCGCGATCGCGCCGAATTTGTCGAGCATGTTCTTGTAGAATTCGTCGTCCTCGTCGATCCGCTCGACCGGCACATTGGTCGGGATCGAGACCACGCTCATCTTGTAAATGTCGAAGAATTCCGACGCCTCGGTCGCCGCGGTGCCGGTCATGCCGGACAGCTTGGGATACATCCGGAAATAGTTCTGGAAGGTGATCGAGGCCATGGTCTGGTTCTCGGGCTCGATCTGCACGCCTTCCTTGGCCTCGACCGCCTGGTGCAGGCCGTTCGACCAGCGCCGCCCGTCCATCATCCGGCCGGTAAACTCGTCGATGATGACGATTTTGCCGTCCTTGACGATATAGTCGATGTCACGCTTGAACATGACATTGCCCCTGAGCGCCTGGTCGAGGTGGTGGACAACCTGGGTGTTCTCGACATCGTAGAGGTTGGAGCCGACCAGCAGCCCCGCGGCCTCCAAGATGCGCTCGACCTTCTCCAGCCCGTCTTCGGTCAGGGTGATGTTCTTGGTCTTCTCGTCGGCTTCGTAATCCTCCGGCACCAGCTCCTTCACGATGGCATCGACCGACATGTAGAGATCCGATTTGTCGTCGGTCGGCCCGGAAATGATCAGCGGCGTGCGCGCTTCGTCGATCAGGATCGAATCGACCTCATCCACGATCGCGAAGTTGAACGGCCGGTGGACCATCTGGCTGCGCTCATGCTTCATGTTGTCGCGCAGATAATCGAAGCCGAGCTCGTTGTTGGTGGCATAGGTGATGTCGGCCTCATAGGCCTCGCGCCGCTCGTACTCGGCAATATTGGGCACGATCACGCCGTAGGTTAGACCGAGGAAGGTGTAAATTTGCCCCATCCAGTCGGCATCGCGGCGGGCGAGGTAGTCATTGACCGTGACAACGTGGACGCCCTTGCCTTCGAGCGCGTTGAGATAGACCGCCAGCGTCGCCACCAGCGTCTTGCCCTCGCCGGTCTTCATCTCGGCGATTTCGCCGCGGTGGAGGACGATGCCGCCGATCATCTGCACGTCGAAGTGCCGCATGCCCAGAGCACGCTTGCTGGCCTCGCGCACCGTGGCGAAAGCTTCGGGGAGAAGATCGTCGAGGCTGGAGCCTTCGGAGAGCATGTGGCGGAATTTGGCGGTTTGCGCCGCCAGCTGGTCGTCGTTCAACGCCTCCATATCGGGCTCGAAAGCGTTAACCTGCTGCACGATCTTGTCGAGCGACTTGACATAACGGTCGTTGGATGAGCCGAATACGGCCTTGGCGATGGCGCCTAACATATGGGAATCCTGCTCGGTACGGGGCGGCGGCTGCGCCTCGCGTGACGTATGTCAGCGGGCAGCCATCCGGGGAAACGGCGAAATGAGCAGGCGCGTCTATTCGTGCGAGCGGTCGATACGCAGTCGGACGGTCGGTACGGATACAGGGCTACCGACAGCAAGCCGGCGTGGGATTTCGGACGACGCGGCAATATCGGCAGTGGCCGGCAGCGGTTCAGGCCGCACGGCGACCACCGCGCGCACCGCTGCGGGACTTGCCTCAACCGAGCCCACTTCAGCGCCGCCAGTGCCGCAGAGGCGCGCCTGGGCCGGCACTGCCTGGGCGGCAAAGCCCAACAGGGCGAGCAGGGCGAGCATGATGCGAACCATTGGCGGGCCATATAGGCACCGCATAGCCACGCGTCCATCCCTGCGGCGCACTTGACCTTGCACTGATCAACGCTAGTCCCGCAGATATGTCCGACGCCGTCTCCCCGCTCGCTGTCCCCTTCCCCGCGATCCCAGCGATTGCGGGCGTCACCCCGCGCATCGCCCGCGCCGGTTACAAAGACTGGGGACGTTGCGACCTGACCTATGTCGAGCTGACTGAGGGAACCGTGGTGGCCGGGGTGTTCACCCGCAATGTCTGCTGTTCGAGCGAGGTGGAGATCGGCCGCGAGCAGGTCAAGGCCGGCCGCGCCCGCGCGCTGGTGGTTAATGCCGGCAATTCCAACGCCTTCACCGGCTTTCGCGGGCGCGAGGCCGTCGAGCAAATCATGGCGCAAATTGCCGGGGGTCTCGCCTGCGATCCGGCGGAGGTGTTCGTCTCCTCCACCGGTGTGATCGGGGTCCCCTTGCCCAAGGACAAGGCGAGCGCCGGGGTCGCCGCAGCACTCGAGGCCCAGCCGTGTTCCTGGGTGGACGCGGCGCGCACCATCGGCACCACCGACACCTTTCCGAAAGGCGCATGGGCTCAGGCGGTGGTCGGCGGAACGACCGTCACCCTGGCCGCGATTATCAAGGGCAGCGGCATGATCGCGCCCGACATGGCGACGATGCTCGGTTACATTTTCACCGACGCTGCGGTGGAGCCGGCGTTTCTGCAGCAATTGCTGTCAGCTACGAATACCCGGACTTTCAGCTGCATTACGGTCGATAGCGACACCTCGACCAGCGACACCGTGCTCGCCTTCGCCACCGGCAAGGCGGGCAATTCCCCGCTCGCCTCCTTCGGCAGCCCCGGCGCCGACGCCTTCGCCGCCGCACTGGAGGACGTCTGCCGGAGCCTCGCGCATCTCGTCGTGCGCGACGGCGAAGGTGCGCAAAAGTTTATCGAGATCACCGTCGAAGGCGCGGTCAGCGACGGCAGCGCGAGGGCCATTGGCCTCGCAATCGCCAACTCGCCGCTGGTCAAAACCGCAATCGCCGGCGAGGACGCCAACTGGGGCCGGGTGGTGATGGCGGTCGGCAAGGCCGGCGAGCCCGCCGACCGCGACAAGCTCGCCATCCGCTTTGCCGATCAATGGGTGGCGCAGGCGGGCCTAGCGGTGGACAGCTATGACGAAGCCCCGGTGGCCGAACATCTGAAGACCCGCGAGATCAGTATCGGGGTCGATCTCGGCCTTGGCCAGGGCCGCGCCACGGTATGGACCTGCGACCTGACGCACGGCTACATCTCGATCAATGCGGATTATCGCTCGTGATCAGCAGCAGTTGATTACTCGAGGGCAGGGCCGAGGTCGTTGTTTTCTTCGATCCGCAGCATCCGGATGTCGCGCACCGAAGGCTGGAACCAATCATATGTACGCTTCAACGCCTGAACAGCGAGCACACAATCGACGGCCGTAATGCTTTCGGAACCAAAGTAGGTGGAGCCTTGTTGCCATTCGAAACCTCTGTCTTCCAATATCTTGCGAATCTCGGAATAGGCATTACGCCACGACGTATTTGAATAGGTCTGTTCGAGAACCATGGTATCGAGATCGAAGACGATGGCATACATTCGGTATGGCTTCCCCTCGGTCGGACGCCGGTTATGTCCAAATGGCGCGTTCATGCAGGCACATTAGCATTGATGTGACCCTATTCCAAGCAAGTGGAAAATTTGTGAATACCGACGACGCCCTCACCCGCTTGGTTCGCGCCATCATGCAGGAAGCGGCGGACCGGGCTATCCTGCCGCGCTACCAGACGCTGGCCGCGCATGAGGTTAGCGCCAAGGCGGCCGACGATGTCGTCACCATCGCCGATCATGAGAGCGAAGCGATCCTCGCGGAAAGTCTTGCCCGGCTGTTGCCCGAAGCTGCCATTGTCGGCGAAGAGGCCGCGCATGCCGATCCGTCGCTGCTGGAGCGCCTGGGCGATGCATTGTGCTGGATTATCGATCCGGTGGACGGCACCAATAATTTCGCCGCCGGCCGCCCGCCGTTCGGCGTGCTGGTCGCGCTGGCCGAAGCGGGTGAGACCATTGCCGGCTGGATCTTCGATCCCTTGACCGGACGCTTTTGCCATGCCCGCCGCGGCGAGGGCGCATTCGTCAACGGCGAGCGAATCCACGCGCGGGCCAGTGGCACCGAGCCGCCAATCGCCGCGATTTCGCTGGTCTTCGCCCAAGCGGACCGGCGCGAGGCGCTCAAGACCCGGATCGCTCCGCATTATACGCTGGTCGATATTCCGCGCTGCGCGGCAGAGCAATATCCTCGGCTGGCGCTTGGCCAGAACGATGTCTCGATCTTCGAGCGTACCTTGGCCTGGGACCACGCCGCCGGGGTGCTGTTCCTCAACGAGGCGGGCGGCAAAGCGGCGCGGCCCGACGGATCGCCCTACCGGGTCGATGAAGCCGATAAGCCCGGCCTGCTGGGCGCGGCAACGCCAGCGCTGTGGGAAGAGCTGGCCCAGCGGATGGCCGGGATTTGATCAAGCCCATCCCCTGAAGGTTAGGGACAGAAGCTTAAAGCACGCTCTCCAGCCAACCCTTGAGCTGGCTCTTGGGGGCGGCGCCCAGCTTTTGCGCGACCTGCTTGCCGTCCTTGAACAGCACCATCAGCGGGATCGACTGCACGCCCATCTGGCCGGGAACCTCGGTGTTTTCGGTGATGTCCATCTTGACGATACTGACCCTGTCGCCAAGCTCGTCGCTGATTTCCTCCAGAGAAGGCCCGATCATCTTGCACGGACCGCACCAGTCGGCCCAAAAATCGACGAGCACCGGCTTGTCCGACTGGAGGACGTCGGCGGCGAAGCTGGCGTCGGTGACAGCTTTGGTCGGCATGCAGGATCTCCTTTTCGCAATAAGCCTATCTAGGACGGCTGGCCGAGAAGGCAACGGTGGCGCGTAAAATCATTCTCCATCCCCAAGTAACGCCTGCTTGTACGCCGCAAGGATTTCACTTGGTATCGCGATCAACAGCGGCGTCTGCGTATAGAGTAGCGCTGCCTCCACCCTGCGCCCGGGATAGGTCGCCTCAAGCGCTGCGGCATAGGCGGCCATCTGGCGCAGAGTGGCGGCGGGGACTTGCTCCAGCCGGTCGGGCGGGCGCCGCGCAGTCTTGAAGTCGACCAGGCGGACGCGGTCCTTGCCGATCAGCAGCCGGTCGATGGTGCCCGCCACCACGCGCCCGCCGACCAGGGCGGCAATCGGCACCTCGGCCAGCGCGTCGGGGGCGAAAAGTTCCGCCCATTCGTGATGCTCGATCACCGCCATGGCCTGCGAAAGCAGCGTTTCCGCGTCCGCGAGTTCCCGCGCATTCCTCGCCAGCCAGCGCAAACCGGCGGCGCGGCGCTCGCTGGCCGTAACCGACGGCAGCCGCTCCAGCAGCTTGTGCACCAACACCCCGCGCCGCGCCGCCGCGCCGCTCGTGCCGGGCGCAAACGGCGGATCGCTGGTGACGTCCTCGCCGAGCGATGACGGCGCCAGCGGCTTTGGCGGGCGAGGTTCGGCAGCGGCTGGCATGCGCAGCCAGACCGGCATTGGCTCGGGCAGCGGCAGTTCGGCGGGCTTTTCCCGGCTGAGCGGGACTTGAGGCACATCGCCCCAATCCAGCCGCGAGCCCCAGATGCCGTCTTCCACCCACGCATTGGCGCCGAACATGTCGCGCAGCCGCGCGTACCAGCTCCCCGTCGCCGGCTCTTTCTCCCGGACACCCAGCGCTCCGCCGATGAACAAAGCCTCCTCCGCCCGCGTCATCGCCACATAGAGCAATCGCCAGTGCTCCTGCTCGTTCGCGCGGGCTGCCTGCGCCTGAGCCTCGGCAATCCGCCCGGCACGTTCGTCCTTGCGCAGGGCCGGCAGTGGAATGAAGCGGTTTTCCGGGTCGGCGGGATCGGCAAGGTCGAGCTTTTCGGGAATGCCCTTGGCGGGATCGCCGGTGGCGTCGGCGAGGATAACGATCGGCGCTTGCAGGCCCTTGGCGCCGTGCACTGTCATCACCCGCACCAGCCCGGCGGCGTTGTCTGCCTCGCGCTTCAGCTCGCCCTCGCCGGCGTCGAACCACGCGAGGAAGCCGGCGAGGCTGGCGGTCCCGGCGATGGCATAGGCGTGGGCGACGTTGAGCAATTCGTCGATCGGATCGCCGGCCTCGCGACCCAGCCGCGCAATCAACCTGCGCCGCCCCTGCCACGGCCCGACCAGCAGCCAGTGCAACAGCGCTTGCGGCGGCTCGTAGTCGGCGAGGCGCAACAGCTCGTTCAACTGTTCGGTGGTGGCGGCAACTTCAGGGTGCGAAGACGCGCGCAGATGGCGCCACAGCGCCGTGCCCTTGCTGCCCAGCGGATCGCGGTAGCCATGCGCCAGAAGCTGCTCCTGGTTCCAGCCGATCAGCGGCGAGACCAGCAGCGACGCAAGTGTCAGATCGTCCAGTGGCTGGGCGGCGAACCGCAGCGCCGCGACGAGATCGCGCACCGCCAGGGGCGCGCCCAGCCGCAGCCGGTCGACCCCCGCCACCGGCACACCTGCCGCATGCAGCCGCGCAACGATCAGCCCGGCCAGCTCGCGCCGCTTGCGCACCAGCACCATGACATCGCCCGGCCCCGCGCGGCGCTGGCCACCCTTCGCCAGCGGATAGCCCTCGTCCATCCATTGCTTGATCTGCCGGGCGATCTGGTCGGCCATCCGGCGCTCGGGCTTGGACAGCAAGCCTTCCGCGCCTTCGTCCTCCTCGTCGTCATCGTCTCCCAACTGGCCAACCGGCCGCCACAGCGCGACATAACCAGGCCGCTCCTCGCCGACATGGAGTTCTGGCACGCGGTCCAGGCCGAAGTTCTCATGGCCCAGATGCCTGATCGCCTTGTCGACGAAATCGAGCACTGGCTGGCCGGAGCGGAAAGACCGGTCAAGCCCCAGCTCAAGAAGCTCCTGCGGGCGGAAATTGCTGCGCAGCATGGCGGCATTGTCCACTGCCCCGCGCATGAAGCCCTTCACCCGTTCCGATGCCTGCCGGAAGTTCTCCGGACTGGTCCCCTGGAAACGGAAGATCGCCTGCTTGTAGTCGCCGACGACGAACAGCGTCCGCATGATCTCGCCGCGCTGGCCGAGCCCGGAGAAGAACTCCTGCGTCAGCGCATCGATGATCCGCCACTGCGCCGCATTGGTGTCCTGCGCCTCATCGACCAGGATGTGATCGAAGCGGCGATCAAGCTTGTAGCCGATCCACTGCGCATAGTCCGAATTGGTCAGCAGCGCGGCGGCGGTGCGGATCTGGTCGTCGTAATCGATCAGCCCCTCGCGCCGCTTGGCCTTGTCCCAGGCCAACGCAAACGCGCGGCCAAGCCGCAGCGCGGGCACCAGGCGGTCGGCGAGGCCGAGCAGCGCGCGCATGTCGCGGATGCGCAGCATGCAGTGCAGCACGGCCTGGGCTGCCGCTTCGAACGATTCCTCGAATTTCTGCACAAACCGCGTGTCGCGAACGGTGTCCTTCTGGGTGAACAGCACCTTGAACAGCTCGTCACACCGGGCGAGCCGCCCGGCGGGTTCATCCGCCAGCCATTCGCCAATGCACGCCGCAGCTTTCTCACCGGACTTGGCCGACCATTGCCGGTAGGCTGCCAGACAGCAGTGCAGCGCATCGAGGTCAAACAGATCGTCCCCGCACAGCGCCGCGACATGGGCCTCCTCCGAGCCCGGCGGCAGTCCCAGCAGCCGCTCGACATTGCCGCGCATCGGCTCCTGCCAGCTGCCCGGCCCGAACCAGAGCTCGCGCACCTCGGCGCAGCGCAGCAGCCAGCTCTCGACATCGGCCGGGCCCATCCGCAGGCTGAGCTCGGCCAGCGCCGAGAGCAATTGCGGATCCCCAAGCGGCTCGCTCTCCGCCTGGACCAGCAGTTCGGCCAGCACCTGCCGCTGGAGCAGCAGCCGGTCGCGGTCCTCCATCGCGCGCGATCCCGGCGTGAGGCCCGCCTCGAGCGGAAACGCACCAAGCAACCACTGCGAGAAGGCGTGGATGGTGTCGATCCGCAGGCCGCCGCCCGCGCAATCGAGCACACATGCAAACAGCGTGCGGGCCCGCGCCAGCGCATCGGGACCGAAATCCGCGCCGATAGCCTTCAGCTCTGCCGCCAGCCGAACATCGTCCAGCCGCACCCAGTGCGCCAGCCGGTCGTTGATCCGGCTCGCCATCTCGGTCGCGCCGGCCTTGGTGAAAGTCAGGCAGAGGATCTGCGACGGCTCGACCTCCGGCCGCAACAGCAGCCGCAGCACGCGGCTGGACAGCACCTGGGTCTTGCCGGTGCCAGCCGAGGCGGAGAGCCATACCGTGCGGTCCGGCGCGACCGCGAGTCTTTGGTTGCCGTGCAGCGGCAGCGCCTTGGGCGGGCCGCTCATGCCTCGTCCGCCTCTTCCTGGGCGAGGAGCGGCAGCCATTCGTCGAGCCGCATGAGTTGGTCGAAATCGTTGTAGACAGGTAGGTCCGGATTGAGCCGCGCAGTGAAGGGCTCGCTTCCGAGGATCCATCGTTCGATGGCCTCCGTGAGGAAATTTTCAGTCGTATCGAGAAAGTCCTCCTGCTCGATCCCGTCCGACTTTGTCGTTTTGATTGGCGAAGCGATATAACCGAAACGATTTTCGGTCTTGCGCTTCGGGTCTTTGGCTAGGGACCAATATTCGAACTCGGTCGGCTCCCCCTTCACATCGTTGAACCCGCCTTCAGCTGCAATCATGCCGATCAAACCGAGCTGCAACGAATAGCCAGCTTTCACCATCTTGGGCTTGGGCGGTGCACCGGTCTTATAGTCGACTATCGCAAGTCCACCGTCGGCGGTCTGGTCGATGCGGTCCGCGCGGCCATGAATGCGGAGGCCCTGGAAGCGCATGTCGCCCCAGATTTCACTGGCGAGAACCTTCCTGCCTTCAGCGTTGAGTTGCACGACTTGCTGATCGATCCATTCCAGCCCCGCCAGAAGGCGCGGCCGCCACAGGCCGCGCATCAGCGGGTGGGCGTTCATCTCATCAAGCGTGCGGGCGGCGATGGGCAGCAGCTCGCCCGGCTTGCCCCCCGCCTTGTGCCAGGCATCGAGAATGGCGTGGACCGCGGTGCCCTTCCACGCCGCGCTCGGCGCCGCGTCCAGCCCGTCGAGCTTGCGCAGCCGCAAAATCGAGCTTGCGTAGAACTGGTAAGGATCGCTGCGCAGCCGGTCGAGCCCGGTGACCGAAATGTCGACCAGCCGCTGCTCGGCGTTGGGGTTCGGCTTGGGGCGCGGATAGGGCGGCGCGGGCGGCGCGTCGTCGATCAGCCTTGCCAGCCGCAATGCCTCGGTCTCGATATGCTGCGGCAGCTGATCGCCAAGCATCGCCTTGATCCGCAGCACGAAGCGCGAGGGGATCACCGGGGCGCCGGCATCGCGCAGCGCCCAGCTCAGCACCACCTCGGGCGCGCCAAGCGCGGCGGCGAGATCGTGAGCGGCGAGGCCAATGCGGAAGTCCGCCCCTGGCACCCCCAACGCGCGCAGCACGGCTGGCGGCAGCAGGGGGTCGGGCGCGGGGCTCGCCGGCCAGACGCCCTCGACCAGTCCGCCGCAGATGACCAGGTCGGCGCGGACCATGCGCGCCTCCAGCAGGCCGTAGATCGCCACGCGCGGATGGCCGCCCCACGGCGGGCGCACCGACACGCGGTCCATCGCGTCGCGCAGGTCCTCGATGAAGGCGGCCAGCGCCCGGCCATCGGCCCCGCCCCACAGCCCCTCACCGCATAGTGCCTCGGCGGAGGCGGCAAGGGTAGCGAGCATCGCGGCTAGTGGAGCTTCCTCCCCCAGCGCGAACAGCGGCGCGAGGATCGCTTCCACCTCGGCCCACCATTCGCCCAGCCGCTTGCCGTCCGCCAGCTCGCGCAGGACCTCGAGCCCCGGCGCCGGGCGCGGGCCGCGCAGGGCGAGGTCGAAGGCTCGCGCCTGGTCGAGCCAGGCCGGCCGGCCCGCACCAGCGCGCGCCAGCGGATGGGTCAGCAGGCCGACCAGCGGCACCGGCGCGGCCTGCTCGGCAAGCACCTCCGCCAGCAGCAATACGACCCGCCCCGCGGCGGTCTGCGGCAGCTGCCGGCCGGCGGTGTCGTCGGCCTCGATCCCCCAGCGCTGCAACTGCGCCACCACCCGCGCGGCCAGGGCGCGGTCGGGGGTGATTAAGGCAGTGCGCCGCTCTGGCACGGTCAGCGCCTCGCGAATAAGGATGGCGATGGCCTGCGCCTCGGCGCCGGGGTGGGCGCTCGCCATCAGCCGCACCCCGGCCAGCCGCCGCTGATCCGCCGCCAGCCCAGCCCAGCGCGCGCTGGGTGCGGGCGGCAGGAACAGGTTCGAGATTGCCCGGCTGCGCGCCGGCGGCGCAGCGCCAAGCCCGGCGCGGTGCCACGGCCGCACTTCGCCGCGCGCCACACCCATGCGGTTCAGCAGCAGCTTGAGGTGGTACTGCGGATGGGTGGCGGCATCGCCGCGCCCAAACGGCGGATCGTCCTTTTCCTGCGGCTTGCCGGCGGAGCCAAGCGCGTCCCAGACATCGTCGTCCAGCGCCAGGTCGAGGTCCGGCAGGATCACCGCTCCGCCGGGTAATTCGGACACCGTCCGCAGCAGCCGCGCCAGCGACGGTGAGGCGCTGGTGACGCCGGCCGCGACGACCGGGTGCGCGGGCGGCGTCTGCCGCCACTGCCGCGCCGCCAGCTCGAACAGCTGATTGCGCCGCGCGGGCGCATCCACTTCCCCGCGCTGGGCCAATTCCTTGAGCCAGAGGTCCTGAACTTGCAGGAAGGTGCTGGTGCTCCGCTTCCAGTGCTGCTGCAGTTCGAGGAGGACGGCGAGAATGTCCTGCGAAATCAAGTCCTCGGGCCGGATGCCCTCGACCAGCAACCGGTCCATCGTCCGCCCGGTCTCGAAGGCCCGGCGCAGCACGGCCGCGCCCTTCCCCGCCTTCTCGCCCTCGACCTGGGTAAGCAGATCGGCCAGCCGCAGCCAGCGCCGGACGGGATCGGCGGCCGGGAGAATTTCGGCGCCGGCACCGAGCGTGTCGAACAGCGAACCCAGCGTCTCGTCAAGGTCAAGGTCGCCGACCACCGCCATGCGCGGCAACAGCAACCCGCCGCCCGACAGCCGGACGAAAGCTTCGGTAACGGTGCGCGAAGCGCGGCGGCTGGGCAGCAGCAGAGTCAGCCGGGCCAGGCCAATATCCGGCTCGGAGTAGCGCGGGATCAGCCCGGCGACCAGCGCATCGGCAAAGCCGCGATGCGCCGCGATCGAATAAACGCTGGGACCGGGACGTTCAGCCACCGGCGAGCGCGGCCTCGGTCAGGGCGATGGCTTCCGGATAGCCGACATCGAACCATTGGCCTTGATGGACCAGCCCGAAGCAACGCCGTTGGGTAATCGCCCGGTC
>JAYVWX010000245.1:0-9821 GCA_043785715.1 Novosphingobium sp.
CAGGATCTGCGCCGAGCCCAGGACATGCCCCGCAGGCACCAAGCTGGCCCGCACGCCGCCAGGCAGGTTGACGCTTTCGCCATAGGCGATGGCTTGCGCGCCCGCGCCGGTGCCATAGCGCACCGCCATGATCGCCAGGGTTTCGGGGGTCGCCAGGGTCTGCGCGTGGCCGCCGCGCGCGTGATCGGCATGGCCGTGGGTGATCAGCGCGGTGGGCACCGGCTGGGCAGGATCGATCCAGCAGTCCGCCGGTACGATATGAATGCCCAAGGGATCGGCGCGGATCCAGGAAAAGTCGGCGGCCATTCGGGTTGAATGATCCGGCGGGCTGCGCGGTTCCGGTCCGGCAAGCGCGGCGCAAATCATGCTTGTCAATTAGGCCCCCTTCCTGGCCGCTCCGACGATAGCAGCGGCGGTTCTGGAACAAGTTGGCCGAAGCCGAATTGATTCCGGCGCAATGCGCAATGCGCCGCAGCGCATTTCGGCGATGATGCACGCCCCGCCGAATACCTCAGCCAGGCCAGCGGTGCGTGCGACAAGCCCACGAAGTGACACGATGTTCAAAACTCTTGCCGAGCTCAACGACAAACTCCGCGAAACCGACACTCCTCCCTCGGATGGTTTTTCCGAGCAGATTGTCCCGGGCGAAGGAGCGGCGCACGCGCGGATCATGCTGGTCGGGGAACAGCCAGGCGAGGAGGAGGACCGGCTTGGCCGCCCGTTCGTCGGCCCCGCCGGACAGGTTCTCGACGACGCGGCAGGGAACACATCGCCCTCGCGGAAAGTTCTACCGGCAGGAAGGAGCAAGCCATGCCCGCAAGTCCCCTTTGCCAGCCTCTCGTCAGCTGCCGGCGCCCCCTCGAACTTGTTCCCGTTTCGGCCTGACAGACGATGGAGCTCAACCCCGGCACCCCGATCCTCTCGGTCGATCTGGAAGTACTTCTGCGCTTGACGGTTGCTGCGGTGATCGGGCTGTTGCTGGGCCTCGACCGGGAGTTGCGCGGACATGCCGCGGGGCTGCGAACGCACGGCCTGATCTGCTTTGCCGCATCGGCCATGACTGTGTCGATGATCGCGCTTTATCGCCAGTTTAATGGCCAGGGAATGGACCCCTTGCGCATCTTCGAGGCGACCGGTTCGTTCATCGGAATCATCGGTGCGGGGCTGATCGTGTTCAGCAAGGGACGGGTCCAGAACGTCACCACGGCCGCCCATTTGTGGCTGGCTGCCGTCGCCGGGGTGGCTTGCGGCGCGGGGCAGTGGCCGCTGGTAGCGGTTACGGCGGTGGTTTCCGTGGTGATGCTGACGCTGCTCGGTATCGTCGAGGTGCGGTACGGGCTTTACGAAGATGATAGCGACCGCGCCGAACGGCAGGATCATCCCCGCCGTCCCGATAAGGCGTGAACGCCATGGCCGCCGATCCGCTCAAGGACTATAACGCCAAGCGCGATTTCAAGCGAACCGCCGAGCCCAAAGGAAGAGTCGCCAAGTCGCAGGGCAATCGCTTTATCGTCCAGAAGCACGCCGCGACCCGGCTGCACTGGGATTTCCGGCTGGAAGTGGACGGCGTGCTCAAAAGCTGGGCCGTAACCAAAGGGCCAAGCGCCGATCCCGCCGACAAGCGCCTGGCGGTGCGGACCGAAGACCATCCGCTCGATTATGCCGAGTTCGAGGGCACGATTCCCAAGGGCGAATATGGCGGCGGCACCGTGATGCTGTGGGACAAGGGCACCTGGGCGCCGATCCCCGGCAAGAGCGCGAGCGACCTGGACGAAGGTCATCTCCACTTTACCCTCAACGGCGAGCGGATGAAGGGCGAATGGCTGCTGGTCCGGATGAAGGGCAGGCCCGGCGAAAAGCGGGAGAACTGGCTGCTGCGCAAGATCGCCGACGAGGCGGCGGGCAGCGGCGATGCCTTGGTGGAAAAAGAGCTGACCAGCGTTCTTACCCGGCGCAGCATGGCCGAAATCGCCGCCGACAAGGCCGGTACCCAGTCATTGGCCGGGGCGAAAGGCGCGGATTTCAAACGGAAGATGGCTGCCGCCGGGGCGCATAACGCCAAGGTCGGGCGGAAGCGCGCCAGCAAACGCGCGGTTAACGCGGATCCGCCCTCGTTCATCGCGCCGCAGCTCGCGACGCTGGTCGATACGGTGCCGGCGGGCAATGGCTGGATGCACGAGATCAAGTTCGACGGCTACCGCACCCTGATCGCAGCAGCGGGCGAGAAAGTTGTCGTCTACACCCGCAGCGGGCTCGACTGGACCGAGAAATTCGCGCCGCTGGTGCGCCATATCGCCGCCCTCGATCTGCCGCCTTCGCTGATCGACGGTGAGATCGTCGCACTGGACAGCCAGGGCAATCCGGATTTCTCGACGCTGCAAGCCGTGCCCAAACGCGGACACGGCGCGCAAAGCGAGGCGACCCCGCTCAGTTTCTTCGCCTTCGATCTGCTGAGCCTCGACGGCGAGGACCTGCGCTCGCTCACCAACATCGAGCGCAAGGAGCGGCTCGAGGCGCTGCTGCACGACGCCGCACCGCCGATCCTGGTCGCCGATCATGTCATCGGCGGCGGCGAGGCGCTGTTCGAGGCGATGTGCGCGGCGGGCCAGGAGGGGATCATCGCCAAGCGGGTGGACTCCCCTTACCGCAGCAAGCGGACCGCCAGCTGGGTCAAGGTCAAATGCACCCTGCGGCAGGAGTTCATCATCGTCGGCTGGCAGAAGAGTACGGCGCGGGGCCGCAGCTTCTCCTCGCTGCTGCTGGCACAGCACGACGGCAAGGGGCTGGTCTACAAAGGCAAGGTCGGCACCGGTTTCGGCCAGGACAGCATGGCGCAAGTGGCGGAGGCACTCGCCCCGCTGGCCCGTGCTACAGCGCCGCTGGAGGTGCCTCGCGCCGAGGCGCGCGGGGCGCAATGGGTCGAGCCGCGCCTGGTCGCCGAAGTGGGCTTTGCCGAGTTTACCGGCGAAGGCCGCGTTCGCCATGGCAGCTTCCTTGGCTTGCGCCTGGACAAGCCGGCCAAGGACGTGAAGCCCGAAAAACCGCAACCCGCGCCCAAGCTGCACAGCACCGTGAAGATCAGTTCGGCCCAGCGCGTGATTTTTCCCGAAACCGGGCAGACCAAGGGCGACCTGGCCGATTATTACGCGGCGATAGCCCCGCTGATGCTCGCCTTCGCCGCCGACCGGCCGGTCAGCCTGGTCCGCTGTCCCCAGGGCCGCGGCAAGCATTGTTTCTTCCAGAAACACGACAGCGGTTCGTTCGGCGGCCATGTCGGCCATGTGTCGATCCGCGAGAAAGACGGCGGTTCGGAAGATTATCTCTATCTCCGCAATGCCGACGGGCTGCTCGCCTGCGTCCAGATGGGGACGATCGAATTCCACGGCTGGCTGTCGCGCGCCGATGCGGTGGAGCGGCCCGACAAGATGATCTTCGATCTCGATCCCGACGAGGGGCTGGGCTTCGCCGAGGTCGTCTCCGCCGCGAAATACCTGCATGACCGGCTGGCCGAAATCGGGCTGGTGACCTTCCCGATGCTGACGGGCGGCAAGGGCATACATGTCGTGGTACCGCTGACCCCTGGCCATGACTGGGAGGTGCACAAGGACTTCGCCCGGCGCTTTGCCGAGGCGCTGAGCACCGCCCAGCCGGACCGCTTCGTCGCGACGATGAGCAAGGCGAAGCGCAAGGGCAGGATTTTCATCGACTGGCTGCGCAACCAGCGCGGCAGCACCGCCATCCTGCCCTACTCCGCCCGCGCCCGGCCCGGCGCGCCGGTGGCGGTCCCGAT
Organism: Novosphingobium sp.; assembly: GCA_043785715.1. Classification (GTDB taxonomy): domain Bacteria; phylum Pseudomonadota; class Alphaproteobacteria; order Sphingomonadales; family Sphingomonadaceae; genus Novosphingobium. Next base: position 3,791 of record JAYVWX010000245.1, read on the forward strand.
CAGCTGGGGCGAGCTGGATGGCCTTGAAAACGCGAATTCGATGTCGATCGGCGATGCGGACGCATTGCTTGCGCGGGCACAGCGCAAGGCGTTGGCCGGCTGGGGCTTCGCCGCGCAAAACTTGCCTGACATTTGAACGAGTTTCCCGGCGCGAACCGGATTGGCCTATCCGCGCGGGTTGTGCTTCGCGGAACCAACCGCTTAACCGTTCGTTGAACCAGGGTCGAACCGCCACGCGCTTTGTGGCTCCGGCTAAAGGAGAGATTAATGGGCATTATTCTTTGGCTTATCGTCGGCGGTATTGTTGGCTGGCTGGCGAGCATGATCATGCGGACCGATGGTCAGCAGGGTATTTTACTCAACATCGTCGTCGGCATCGTCGGCGCATTCCTGGGCGGCCTGATATTTTCTGGCGGCACGATCAATGATGGCGCGCTCAACCTGACATCGATTCTGGTATCGCTGGTGGGAGCTGTCGTACTTCTGGCAATCGTCAACCTCGTTCGCCGCGGCCGCGTCCGCTAACAGCGATCACCATTGCTGAAACTCCGGAACCCTCGACCCCCTGTGGTCGGGGGTTTTCGATGTGCGAAAGCGGGTCTCAGCGGCGTAAATTCGGCTGCGCGACTCGACGGTTCGTTTGCACCCCGGCGAAAAGCGCCCGTCCATTCCGGGAAGTGTCGTTCATCGCCCTGCGTGAATAGACGTGTTGAATCAGAGGCATCGGTCAGTGGTTAACAGTCTGGAAGAAAGTTTTTCTGCCGGTATAATGGAATTGGACTATCGGGGCAGACGTCATGCGGGGCAGTCGATTCAGCAGTTCACAGACGTTGGCCGGTTTGGCGCTCTCCCCGGTTGTGCTGACACTCTTCCTGGCGAAAGGTACCGGCCTGATTTCGCTAAGTCCTGCCCAACCGCAGGATAGCACCCGGCTGGCAAACTTCGACTCAATCGGCAGCCCTATCGTGCCTGTCCGCTTCGCAACCACTACGATGGTCCTCGCCGAACCGCCCGCAACACGTCCTGCCGGCGCGCTTGTAGAGGCCGGCCAAACCGCGTCTCTCGCCGTACTGGCCGATATCGCCGCCGCCGCCCCGCCCGCACCGGCAACGCCGGCCAGCGAGATTGCCGCGGACAAACCAGTCCCCATGCCGCGCCCGGTCGAAACCGTACCCGGCCAAACCGCGGCGGTTCAGACTGTACCGGCCGATCCGCGTGGCGCGCCCAGCGCGGCCAGCCCGCAGCCTGGTTTGAGCGAACAAGCCAATTTTCAGCCAGCTGCGCCGGTCGCGGTTGCGGCTTATCCGCCCGAGGCCGGGGACGACGCACTCCTCGCCGCTAAACCGGCAGAAGCCATTCCAGCTTCCGCGCCGGATTTGCCCGGCAGCAGTCCGGCGGAACAGTTGTCCGCCTTGGCGCAAACCCAGCCTCAATCCGTGCCAGTGATACAGCCGGCGCCGATGCAGACGGTCGTTCTTGCGGACTGGAAGTATGCGCTTCCGTCTGAAGTCCGCGCTGCCGGCGTCCAGTCCTTTGCCGGGCAGGCCGAACCCGGTGCCGATGCGGTGCCGACCAAACTCCCCGCCCCCCCTTCCCTTGCGATGATCAACCGACGCGCTGCCCATCGGACGCCCGCACAGCTGGTACCGGCGCGGACCGGCACGGCGGTAGGCGCAAAAGGCTTGCGGCGCGGGCCAGGCATCGCCGCGCCCGCGCAGCCGCATGGCAAATACCGCATGGCGGGCAATGCGATCGAGTTCCAGCTGCCGGTCGAAGTCAATGGCGAGCAGCTGGGCAAGGTGACGCTGCATGTCCTGCCTGATCAGCAGATCGCGCTGCAATTGCACGAGTTGGTCACGCTATTCGCCCCGCAACTTGACCGGCAACTGCTGGAGGCGCTGAGCGGAACGCAGACTGCCGAGCAATATGTCTCCTTTGACAAACTGCGTGAAGCCGGCATCGATATTCGCTATGACGGCGCCCGGGATCAGATCCGGCTCACCGTCGCTCAGCCTTGAGCGCGCTTCGGCCCAGTGTCTAAGGCGCGGCGCATTCGCTACGGACCGTTCTGGCTGCACGCTGCCGTTGCGCTATGCACCCTTGCGACTGCTCAAACGGCATCGGCGCAGGATGCCGCCGCGCCCGCGGCGAGCGAGACCGTCAGCCCAGCCCAAATCCCCGCATTAAAGCCGCAGGCAAGCTTGCTCGCTTGTGCAGTCGCAGATGTGCCTCAAGCCGGTCTCCTTGTAAAATCGACCAGCGAACCGCCAGGCGATACTGCCGCAGGCCCTGCAAATGAACGCGCGGTGCCGCCGCTGGCAGAACCCAGTGCTTCCTTGGAGCAACTGCCGGCGGCATGCCCGGCGCCGCCGGTGCGGCCGGCCCCGCCAGACATCTTCGGCATGGCCGCCACGCCGGTCAGCATCCGTGCAACCCATCAGGATTGGGACGCCGCGCGCACCGGCTTGCTGGCTGACGCGCGCGGTCCCTGGCACGAATTGCTGGAACAGGCCAATCGGGTGACCGGGGGCAATCCTCTCGATATGGTCAACCGCTGGGTCAACTGGCATGTGCGCTATCGCGACGACCGCAAGGGCGATGCCTGGTCGAGCGCGGCGGAAACCCTGCAGCGCGGCAGCGGCGACTGCGAGGATCTGGCGATCGTCAAAATGGCCTTGCTCACCCAACTGGGTATTAGACCGGAGGATATGTTCCTGGTCCTTGTCCGCCAGAAAGCGCGCGGTGCGGATCATGCGGTCCTCGCGGTTCGCCGCAACGGCGCGATGGTGGTTCTGGACAGCAACACCGATGTTCTCCAGCCAGCGCGCGCGCTGGGCGGCGCCTATCAGCCAACTTTGAGCTACAGCGGCTCCTTCGCCTGGATTTACGGCTACCGCCCCCCGTTGGCCCTGCCGTAATTTGTCAGCCCAACCTCCGGAAAACTGCGTATTGCGAGTCGCTTAACGCAAGACCGCGCCAGCGTTCAGTGGTTAACGAGCTTGAAACCATCTTGAACAGGCGTCTACATTTATCCGGCAGGTGGAAAGCTCGCAACTGAGTCGCGGGCCATACGGGGCACAAGCCAACCATCTCGAACATGAGGTCGCAGGATCAGCCGTCGTGGACGCCTCACGGTTATCACACGAAGTTGGCCTGCGTATTTGGAAATGCCGGTTGCGCCTGGATCCAGGACGAGCGGCTGCAAGGCAAGGGCAAGTCCATGGACTACGAAACCACGCGCGACACCGGCTCTGAAACCGACATCAACCATATGGTTGCGGAAATCGCAGCGGCTGCGGTGGCAGCCGACCGCGCCGGCGCCGTGCCGCTGCTGCCCAACGCGGAAAACGTCATCGTTCTGCCAACCGGCGCAACCCTCGACGATATCACCGTCAACGGCCGCGATCTGGTCATCCAGCTTGATGATGGCCGGGTGTTCATCATCCCCGATGGCGCAATCTATGTGCCGCAGATTGTTATCGATGGGGTCGTCGTGCCCCCGCTCAACCTTGCCGCGCTGCTGATCGGTGAACAGCCGCAGCCGGCCGCCGGCGATGTTCCCAGCTCGGGCGGTAATTTTGCCCAGGACGCCGGCCCGATCCAGGCCGCTTTCGACCGCGGCGATTTGCTGCCCTATACGGAACTCGCCTTCCCCGAGCAGCCGGACAAGGAAGTCATTCCGCAGTTGATCAACAACACGCCGACGATCGTGATTGTTACGCCGAACAACCCGATTGGCGCCGCCGCTGCTTCGGCTACGGTCGATGAGAAGGGGTTGCCGCCGCGTGGTGCGCTGCCCGCCGGCTCGGGCGAAATTGCCGACGGCAATGCCCTCAACAACAGCGACGCCAACGAGACCTCCACCGGCACCATCGTAATCACTTCGCCCGACGGCATCGCCTCCCTGACGCTCAGTTCGATCATCCTCAACGGAGTGGCGGTTACCGCAGTCGGCCAGACGATTGCCGGCGCATCAGGCATCCTCACCGTCACCAGCATCGACTTACCGGCTGGCAAAGTCGGTTACAGCTACACGCTGACCAGCAACACTTCGGGCAATGATACCGCCGATAATTTCGCCGTGACAGTCACCGACAGCGATGGCGACACGGCCTCGGCGACGCTGGCGATCCGCATCATCGACGATGCGCCAATCGCGCGCGCCGACACCGATTCGATAGCCGCTGGCGGTTTCGGCCCGGCTACAGGCAATGTTATCAGCGGCGAGGGCACGACCAATGCGCCCGGCAGCGCGGATACCCCAGGCGCCGATGGCGCAAGCGTTACGCGCATCGCCAGCAACAATGTTCCCGCCAATACTGACACCAGCTTCGACGCCGCCGGCAATCTGGTCATCGACGGCCAATACGGCCTACTCACAATCAAGGCGGACGGCAGCTACAGCTACACACGCAATGCCGGCACACCGGGCAATGTCAGCGACGTGTTCACCTATACCCTGACCGATGGCGATACCGATCCCTCGACCGCCACGCTGACCATCGCAATTGGTAATTCCAACCCGCAAATCACCGACCTGAGGCCAAAAGCCGGCGGCGGCGACGCGCTGGTCGATGAAGACGACCTGTCCGATGGCTCGGACAGCGCCAAGGAATCGCTGACCGCAACCGGCACCTTCACGATTACCTCGCCAGACGGTATCGCCAGCCTGGTGATCGGCGGCCACACCGTGATCGCAGACGGCAGCTTCACCGCCGCAAGCTGGACAAGCCCGCTGGGCAACACCATCGCGATCACCGGCTACAATGCGGTGACCGGCGTGGTCAGCTACAGCTACACCCTGCTGGACAATGAAACCCACAGCGCAGCAGCCGGCGAAAATTCGCTGTTCGAGGATTTTTCCGTCGTCCTCACCGATCTCGATGGAACCGCGGCGAGCGACACGCTGTCGGTCAATATCGTCGATGATGTGCCCACCGCCCGCAACGACACCGACGCCCTCGCCCCCGGAGGCAGCAGCGCCGCCGGTAATGTCATCACCGGCGACGGCACGACCAATGCCCCAGGCAGCGCCGACACTCTGGGCGCCGACGGGGCGGTTCTGACGCGGATCGCCAGCAACAACGTTGCCGCGAACGCTGACGATACCGCGGATAGTTCCGGCAATTTCACGGTCATTGGCCAATACGGTTCGCTGACGATCAACCAGGACGGCAGCTACACCTATACGCGCACCTCCAGCGCGGGCGGCAATGCCAGCGATGTATTCACCTACACGCTGCGCGATGGCGACGGCGACACCGCCACGGCGACGCTGACCATCAGCCTGCCCAATTCGATACCGAGCGCGAATACGCCAGCGGTGGTTCAGCTTGACGACGATGCGCTGGCGGGCGGCAATGCCGGCGGCATCGGCGACGATGCCAACTCGATTGGCACGCCCGGAACCCTGACCGGCACCGGCGGCGACGGCGACCTCGACTTCTATTTCTCGGCGACGCAGGGCGGCCTGCCAACCAACTTCAGCGTGGATCCGACCAGCACGGCGGGGGTGCTGAAGATCCTGCAGGGCGGGACGCTCGTCTTGACGGTGACGCTGGACAACGAAACCGGCGGCTATACCGTTGTGCAGAACAACCCGGTCGTGCATGCGCTGGGCAGCGACGAAAACAACACCGTCTTCAACATCAGCTTTTATGTCCAGGACGCGGATGGCAGCCAGTCGGCTCCGGCGAACCTGACGATCAACGTGGATGACGATACCCCCACGGCGGTTCTGGACACCGGCGCGGTGACCGAGGGTGCGACGCTGACGGTTGCGGCGGCGGCGGGTGTGTTGTCGAACGACACTGCTGGCGCGGACGGCTATAGTGCGGCGAACGCAGGCGTGGTCGGGGTTGCCACCGGCAGCAACACCGCGAGCCCGGTGGCGGGCAATGTCGGTGTCGAGATTACCGGCACTTATGGCACGCTGACGCTCAATGCCAACGGCAGCTACAGCTACACCGCCAAGAGCAACATCGTTGCCGCGGCGGCCACGGACGTGTTCGTCTACACGATCAGGGACGGC
>JAYVWX010000246.1:0-2480 GCA_043785715.1 Novosphingobium sp.
GCTGGGACACGAGCCTGCGCGGCGGTGCGGTGTGGAACGCGGGCGCTGGGCTGGCGCTGCGCGGCGCGATCTACACTGGTCTGCGCTTGCCGACGCTCAACGAGCTCTACCGGCCCTTCGTCGTCTTTCCGGTCACCACCCGCGCCAATGCGGCGCTGATTAACGAGGACTTGTTCGGCTACGAAGCGGGCATCGATTTCGCGCCCTCGGACGCCGTCAAGCTCTCGCTGACCGCCTTCGACAACAAGGTGAAAAATGCCGTCGCCAATGTCACCATCGGCACCAATTTGCGCGAGCGGCGCAACGTCGATGCGGTGCATGCCAGGGGCGTGGAACTGGCAGCGGCGCTGCGCTTCGGCCAATTAGGCTTCGATGGCTCGCTGGCGCTGACCGATGCCGGGGTCGAGGCCAGCGGCATCTCGGCCGCGCTGGACGGCAAGCGCCCCGCCCAGACGCCCAAGCTCGCCGCCAGCGGCACCCTGTCGTGGCGTCCCCGGTCCGGCTGGCTGCTCGCCGCCACCCTGCGCCATGTTGGCGCGCAGTTCGAGGACGATCTGGAAACCGACATCCTGCCTCCTGCGACGACGCTAAACGCTTATGCCGAAGTGCCGCTGGCAGGCCGGTTCAGCCTGGTGCTGCGGGGCGAGAACCTGACGGATACGGATGTGATCACCCGCAAACAAGGGCCTTCGATCGACCTCGGCGCCCCGCGCACGGTCTGGGCGGGGGTGAAGCTGCGGTACGGGGGGTAGGTTCATTCCCCTCCCTCGACTTGGCGCCCCCCTAACGGCTAAGCCGCCCCGATGCCCAGCCTGACCGTCAATTCCCGCCCGCTTGAATTCCGCATGGACCCGCAGACGCCATTGCTGTGGGCGCTGCGCGATGCGGCCAATCTTACCGGCACCAAATACGGCTGCGGGGTGGGTGAGTGCGGCGCCTGCATGGTGCTGGTCGACGGCGAGGCGATGCGCTCGTGCCTGATCTCGCTGGCCGAGGCCGAGGGGCGCGAGGTCATAACGATCGAGGCGCTGTCGCAGGACCGCTCGCACCCGGTGCAACAAGCGCTGGTCGCCGAGCAGGCGATCCAGTGCGGCTTCTGCACGCCCGGCATCGCCATCAGCGCCGCCGCCCTGCTCGCCCGCAATGCCGATCCCAGCGAGGCGGAGATCAAGGCGGCAATTCCCAACCTGTGCCGCTGCGGCGTCTATCCGCGCCTCGTCCGCGCGGTCCAGCGCGCCGGGCGGGTGATGCGCCGGCTTGAGACAATCAGCGCCGCCCCCGCCCCGGGCATCTCGCCCAGCGACGCCGCCCGCGCCGTGCCGGCGTTGCAGGGGCCGCCAACCTGACGGTCAGAACTTAACCCGCGCGGTGAAGCGGGCGTTGATCGGGGCGCCCGGCGTGATGTTGTTATTGTTGTGCGCGTCGGAAAAATAGGTCGTGTCGAGCAGGTTTTCGACATTGACCTGGAATTGCACCCGGTCTGATGCCGTAAAGAACAGCGCGGCATCGACCCGGGTGAAACCGGGCAGCCGCGTCGGCAGCGCGGTGAGCGATGTGCGGATCGCGGCCAGCTGGCTCGACTGGTGGACCACGCCGATACCGGCGCCAAAGCGGCGGGTGACTTCATAACGATTCCACAGCGCGAACTGGTGTTCGGGCACCTGCGGCAGGCGGACCAGATCGGTGCCGGCCACCTTGGCATCCTGGTAAGTATAGCCGCCGCTGATCTGCCAGTCGGGGGTGATCCGCCCGGTCACGGCAAACTCGACGCCCTTGGTCCGGGTTTTGCCGATCACGATCTCCTGCGTGATGTTAGCCGGATTGCGCGTCGTCGCATTCGTGCGATCAAGCTGAAACAGCGCCAGCGTAACATTGAGATCGGGCCGAATATCCCATTTCGCGCCGACTTCGTAATTGGTGAATTGTTCCGGCGCGAGGTTCTCCTGGGTGGTTGTCAGCGTCAGGAACTGATCTCCTGCACGCGGCAGGAAGCTTTTGCTGTAGCTGGCGTAGATCGAGACATTCTCCTGCGGCTTGAAGATCAGACCGAACCGCGGGCTCAGCTTTTCATCGGTCCGGGCGAAAGGCCGCGGCACCGCCGGGATGTGGTCGGTGCCGCGAATTTTGAAGCGGTCGAACCGCAGGCCGACGACCACATCGAGATGCGCGCCGAAACTGATCTGGTCCTGCGCATAGGCGGAAAACACCCGCACATCCGACCTGGTGTTGCGGTTCAGCGCCGGGAAGCTGACTGTCGGATAGACGATATTGGCGAGGTTCAGCGTACCGCTGGACAGTACGCCGCCCAGCCGCTGGTTAACCGAATGCTGATCGCCATATTCGAGGCCCAGCAAAATCTTGTTGGCGATCGCCCCGAGGTTCAGATCCCACACCAGATTGCTCTGGGCGATGAAATTGCGCCGTTTGGTCGGATCGGTGTAGCTGGCCAGCGCGACCGTGCCATTCGCCGCCGTCGCCGC
>JAYVWX010000247.1:0-2379 GCA_043785715.1 Novosphingobium sp.
TCTATGTCCCGCGCCTCGCCATGCGCAAGCTATCGAGCAAACGCCGCAAGCTGCTGAAGCGCGGGGATTATATCGGCACCGAAACGTGGCTTTCGCTGACCGCGCCGGGCAATCCCGCGCGGATGGCGGACGTCAAGGAACTGGCAATCCGCGCGCTGGTTACCAACCGCGACCTGGCTTGCGAACTGACATTTCGCGGCACCGAACACTTTGCCCCGCCCGAAGGACCGGTGCGGACGGTGTCGGTCTTGCGCAGTCCGTCAAAACCGCGCGCGCCGCTGGGGCTCGATGATGGGGCGTGGCGGGTGATCGGCCATCTGACGCCGAACTATGCAACGCTGGCACCAGAAGACCGCAATGATCCCGGCCCCTTGCGCGATCATCTCGCGCTCTATGGCCCGCGCGATGATGCTGCGCTCCGCCGCCAGATCGATGGCATCACCGGGGTCACCTCGCGCGCGATTATCCGCCGGGTGCCCGGGCGCGGACAGATGGCTGTGGCGCGCGGCAGCCGCATCACGCTGACGCTTGATGATCCCTCGTTCGATAATGGACGCCTGTTGCTGTTTTCCGCCGTCGTCGAAAGGTTTCTTGCCGACTTTGCCGCCATCAACAGTTTCACCGAGACGATCGTGGAAACCCCAGGAGAAGGGGTGGTGGCAAGATGGCCAGCACGGATCGGCCGCCGGCACACGATCTGACCCCCGCCTCGCTTGAAGGTGTTGACCTGCGCCGTGCAGGGCTGTTTGCCGTTGTCCGCAAACTTGAGGCGCTTTCTCCGGATAAGCCGCTGGTGGGCAAAGCAAAGCGGCCCGAACAATCGATCGTCGATCTGGCGCAGGATGCCAGCCTGTCGTTCGAGGCCTCGACGCTATCGGCAATCAAGCAAAAAAAGGGCCGCGCACAATTGCGTGGCTATTGGCTGGGCCTGCTCGGGCCGATGGGGCCGCTGCCGGTGCACCTCACCGAATTCGCGCTGTACGAACGGCGCAATGCCAAAAAACATCCCTTTGGTGACTGGATCGATCTCGTTTCGGGGCGGATGCTCCAGCTGTTTTACCGTGCCTGGGCGCAGTCACAGCCTGCCGCCCACGCTGACCGGCCAGCGGACGACAAATTTTCCTATTGGCTGGGCGCGCTGTCTGGCGCGATGGAAGGGACGAGCGACGACAGTTCCTTCTTCGCCCGCTCGCGTGTTCACTATGCCGGGCTCTACTCAGGCCTGCGCAGCGCCGTTGCGGTTGAGGATGGCTTGAGCCACTTGCTTGGTCAGCCGGTGAAGGTCACCGAATTCATGCCGCGCTGGCGCGAATTTGAACCTGAGGATCGCACCCGTCTTGGCCGCGATTTCAATCTGTTGGGCAGTGATGCCGTGCTCGGCGGCAAGGTGTTCAGCGCCGCTGATGCCTTCCGGGTAACGGTGCGGGCGAACACCTGGCGCGATTACCAGTCGATGCTGCCCGGCGGTGACCGCTTCATGGTGGCTGCAGAAGCGATCGAATCGTTCAAGCCGAGCCATCTTGAATGGGATCTGTGCGTTGAAATTGACGAGGCCAAAGCACCGCCAGTGAAGCTTGATGGCCGCAGCCGCGTTGGCTGGACGACCTGGCTCAAGCGTCCTGAACGCAAAGGCGCAAAGCCGCGCCCCGCCGGTTCACCGCCCGTAATCCGTGCCGATGCGCACCTCCGCAAGACCAGCATGATGAAAGGGAAAGCACCCCGATGACCGAGATCAGCCGCAGCGCCTTGTTCGGGCGCCTCAATTCCACTGCGCTCAAGGCTGTCGAAACCGCGACCGGCTTCTGCAAGATGCGCGGCAATCCCTATGTGGAACTGGTCCACTGGATCCACGTCATGCTGCAGGACGCGCAGAACGATATGGCCGCAATCCGCACCGCTTTCGCGCTCGATGATGAGGCGCTGGCGCGAAATGTGGTGGCAACGCTCGATGCTCTGCCACGTGGGGCAACGTCGATTTCCGACTTCTCGCCGCAGATCGAGGAATCGATCGAGAAGGGCTGGCTCTATGCCTCGCTACAATTCGGCGCGGCGCGGATGCGCACCGGGCACCTGCTCTATGGCATGCTCAAGACGCCGACTTTGCGCAACGCGCTGTTCGGCATCAGCGGGGAATTTCGCAAGGTGCAGGCGGAAAAGCTCGGGGCTGAGTTCGAGGGGATTTGCGCAAGTTCGCACGAACGCACCCAGCTTGATGGCGGCCCTGCTGGCGATGGCATGGGCGGCGGCGGCGATGCCGGACCGGTGGGCGAAGGCGAAGCGCTCGCCAAGTTCTCGGTCGATCTTACGCAAGCTGCGCGTGACGGCAAGATTGACAAGATCGTCGGCCGCGATGCCGAAATCCGCCAGTGCATCGATATC
>JAYVWX010000248.1:0-12351 GCA_043785715.1 Novosphingobium sp.
GGTCGATGCGCTGGCCGCCACCGCCACCGAAATCGTCGTGGCCAACAAGGGCAAGGTCACCAAGACCGAAAGCTGGGGCCTGAAGAGCCTCGCCTACAAGATCAACCGCAACCGCAAGGCGCATTTCGTGCTGCTCAACATCGATGCCCCTCCGGGGCACCTCCCCGTTCCGGGGAGGATTTGGAAAAGCGCGCCCGCCAAGCCCGCGCCGGGATCGTCGGCCGTCTGCACGAACAGATCGATGCCGCCGTGGCCGCAGCCTATGGCTGGCCCGCCGATCTGCCGCCCGCCGACATCGTCACCCGCCTCGTCGCGCTCAACGCCGCCCGCGCGGCGGAGGAAGCCGCAGGCCACATCCGCTGGCTGCGCCCCGATTACCAGATCCCCCGCTTCGGCCGCGCCTAGCCGCCACCCTTGCATTCCCCCGCAATTGCGCTAATGGCCCCCGCTTCCCCGCACCGCGTGCGCGGAAACCAGAAAGCCGGAGGGGCCCCGCGATGGCGCGGACAAGCCAGCGATCGGTATGCAATGAAAGGAAGCCGCCGAGTGCCGCTTTACGAGCACGTGTTCCTGGCCCGCCAGGATCTCAGCCAGGCGCAGGTCGATGCGCTGGCCGCCACCGCCACCGAAATCGTCGTGGCCAACAAGGGCAAGGTCACCAAGACCGAAAGCTGGGGCCTAAAAAGCCTCGCCTACAAGATCAACCGCAACCGCAAGGCGCATTTCGTGCTGCTCAACATCGATGCCCCCCCCGGCGTCATCGCCGAGCTTGAGCGCCAGACCGCGATCAACGAAGATATCATCCGTTGGCTTTCGATCCGCGTCGATGAAGCCGAAGCCGGCCCCAGCGTGATGATGCGCAAAAGCGACCGCGACCGCACCCGTCGCCGCGAACGTGAGGATTCCTTCTGATGTCGCGCGCATTTTTCCGCCGCCGCAAGTCCTGCCCGTTTTCGGGTAAAGAGGCGCCGAAGATCGATTTCAAGGACGTGCGTCTGCTGCAGGGCTTCATGTCCGAACGCGGCAAGATCGTCCCCAGCCGCATCACCGCGGTTTCCGGCAAGAAGCAGCGCGAACTCAGCCAGGCGATCAAACGCGCCCGGCAGCTCGCCCTGCTGCCCTATCTGACCAAGTAAGGCGGAAGTCCCATGCAGATCATCCTCCTCGAGCGGATCGAAAAGCTCGGCACCATCGGCGATGTCGTCAATGTGAAGGACGGCTACGCCCGCAACTTCCTGCTGCCGGGCAAGAAGGCGCTGCGCGCCAACGATGCCAACCGCAAGGTGTTCGACGCCAACCGCGCCCGCATCGAATCCGACAATGCCGAGCGCCGCGGCGAAGCCCAGACGCGCGGCCAGGACGTCGACGGCATGAGCGTGGTGCTGATCCGCGCCTCGTCGAATTCCGGCCAGCTCTACGGCTCGGTCTCGGTGCGCGACATCGTCGATGCGCTGAACGAGCAGGGCGCGAATATCGGCAAGGCGATGGTCGTGCTCGAACGCCCGATCAAGACTGTAGGCGTGTTCGACGTGCGCGTCGCGCTGCACCCGGAAGTGGCGGTGATGGTCAAGGTCAACGTCGCCCGCTCGTCGGACGAAGCCGACCAGCAGGCGGCCGGCGTCGATGTGCTGTCGGCGATGTTCGACAGCGACGCCTCGGGCTTTGTCGAAGCCTTCGATCCCAATGCCGAGCCGGGCAGCATTGCCGCCGAGGAAGACGAAGCGCCGACTGCCGGGGCCGCGGCTTAAGTTCCTCCGGGAAAGCCGGCCCTTTGCCCCTCCCGCTTGCGGGAGGGGTTGGGGTGGGGACCGGTAACGCTATCGACGCGGGCGCCGGGGACTGCCATTGCAGAACCATGGACCTTGCCCCCAGCCATGCCGCACGACTGGTCGTCACCGGCACCGATACCGACGTCGGCAAGACAGTGGTCGCCGCCGCCCTCGCCGCCCATCTCGGCGCGCGGTACTGGAAGCCGGTGCAGGCCGGGCTCGATAGCGAAACCGATAGCGCGGCGGTGGCGCGATTGTCGGGCGGCAAGGCGCAGGTGCTGCCCGAGGCGTACCGCCTCATCACGCCCTGTTCGCCGCATGAAGCCGCCCGGATCGACGGCGTGACGATCGATCCCGCCCGCCTCGCGCTGCCGCCCGGGAATGGTCCGCTGGTGGTCGAAGGGGCCGGGGGCGTGCTGGTGCCGCTTGCCGGAACCCTGCTGATGGCCGATCTGTTTGCCCGCTGGGGCCTGCCGGTGGTGCTGGTCGCCCGCACGCTGCTGGGCACGATCAACCATTCGCTACTGTCGCTCGAAGCACTGCGTGCCCGCAACATCGCTGTCCTCGGCATCATTTTTTCCGGCGCGCCCAATCCGGCCAGCGAGGCGGCGATTATCGGCATCGGGCAGGTGCGGCACCTCGGCCACCTGCCGCACATCGAACCGCTGACGCCGGCCACGCTCAGCGCGGCCTTCACCGCCCATGTCCGGACGGAGGCCTTCGCCTGATGCCGCGCTCGCCCGTCTGGCATCCGTTCACCCAGCACGGCCTCAACGAGGCCATCCCGCTCATCGCGCGCGGCGAGGGGGCGATCCTTTATACGGCCGGGGGCCAGCGCATCATCGATGCGATCTCGAGCTGGTGGGTGACCACCCACGGCCATTGCCACCCCCGGATCATGGCGGCCATCGCGGCGCAGGCGCAAAAGCTCGACCAGATCATCTTTGCCGGCTGGACGCATGAGCCCGCCGAGGAACTCGCGCGCCGCCTCGTCGAACTGGTCCCCCGTCCGCTCGACCATGTGTTCTACAGCGATTCCGGCTCGACCAGCGTCGAGGTCGCGTTGAAGATGGCGCTGGGGTACTGGGCCAATCGCGGCGAACCCCGCCACCGCATCATCGCCATGCAGCACAGCTACCACGGCGACACCTTCGGCGGCATGTCGGTGGGTGAGCGCGGCGTGTTCAACCGGGCCTACCAGGCGCTGCTGTTCGATGTCGAAACCGTGCCCTTCCCCCGTGCAGGCGCGGAGCAAGCGACGCTCGATGCCCTGGCGGCCGCCTGTGCTCAGGGCGATGCCGCAGCCTTCCTCGTCGAGCCGCTGGTGCTGGGGGCCGGCGGCATGCTGGTCTATCCGCCGCAAGTGCTGGCGGCGATGCATGCGGTCTGCGCCAAGCACGGCGTGCTGTTCATCGCCGACGAGGTGATGACCGGCTGGGGCCGCACCGGAACGCTATTCGCCTGCGAGCAAGCCGAAATCGTGCCCGACATAATGTGCCTGTCGAAGGGCCTGACCGGCGGTTCCGTGCCGCTGGCGGTGACGTTGGCAGGGTCGCACATCTATGCGGCGCATTATTCGGACGACCGGGCCAAGCAGTTTTTCCACTCGTCCAGCTACACCGCCAATCCGATCGCCTGCGCGGCGGCTCTGGCCAATCTCGCTATCTGGCGCGACGAGCCGGTGCTGGCGCGGATCGCTGCGCTCGCTGCGCGGCAGGCGGAGGGACTGGCGATGCTTGCGGCGACACCGGGTTTGGCCAATCCGCGCCAATGCGGCACGATTATCGCGGTGGATTTCGAGGCCGGCGGCGATGCGGGTTATCTCGCGGGCATCGCGCCGAGGCTCAAGGCGTTCTTCACCGAGCGCGGATTGTTGCTCCGCCCGCTGGGCAACACCGTTTACGTCATGCCGCCCTATTGCATCTCGACGGAAGATTTGACAGCGGTGCATGCGGCAATTGCCGAAGCGGCGGAGGTGGTTGGCGGGCGCTGAATATCAATAGGGCGGTTTGTCCAATCCCCGCGGGCTGAGCGTGAACACCTCGCAGCCGTCCTGGGTAATGCCGATCGAATGTTCGAACTGCGCCGACAGCGAGCGGTCGCGGGTCACCGCCGTCCAGCCGTCGTCGAGCAGCTTCACCGGCGACTTGCCGAGGTTTATCATCGGCTCGATGGTGAAGAACATGCCGGGTTTCAGTTCCGGCCCCGACCCCGCCCTAGCCGCATGTACCACTTCGGGCGCATCGTGGAACAGGCGGCCGAGGCCGTGCCCGCAAAATTCCCGGACCACGCCGTAGCGGTTGTTCTCGGCATGGCGCTGGATCGCCGCACCGATATCGCCCAGCCGCTTGCCTGGCTTGGCCTGCTCGATACCGAGCATCAGGCACTCATGGGTCACCTCGACCAGCCGCCGCGCCTTCAGCGAAACATCGCCGACGAGGAACATCCGGCTGGAATCGCCGTGCCAGCCGTCGAGCAGCGGGGTTACATCGATATTGACGATGTCCCCCTCCTTCAGCGGCTTTTCCGAAGGAATGCCGTGACAGACGACATGATTGATCGAAATGCAGCAACTATGCGCATAGCCGCGGTAGCCCAGCGTCGCCGGGATTGCGCCGTTATCCAGCGTGAAGGTGCGGACGAAATCGTCGAGCGCCTGGGTGGTTACGCCTGGCCTCACCAGCGGCACCAGCGCATCGAGGGTCTCGGCCGCCAAACGCCCGGCGCGGCGCATCGCCTCGAACGCCGCTGGTCCGTTCAGTTTGATCGTGCCGTCGCGCAGCTGGGTCTCGTCGTCGGAGACTGTCTGATATTGTGTCATGCCCGACATGTAGCGATACCGGCGCGCAAAATCGAGACCCTCTCTGGTTTGTTTAGCCAGCGCAATTTCCGCACTTGCCCGTAGCCGCACGGCAGCTAGGTTCGCGCGACATGACCGACAAGCACGCCTTGATCCAGCCCGACAAGGGCCAGGACGCCATCCCGATCCATCTCGTCGACAAGGACAGCCTGCCCGGCTTGCTCAAGACGCTGAACACTCAGCAACGCGCGGCGCTGGCGGCGCAGAAGTTCACCGGCGCCGGCTATGAGCATGCGGTCGTGCCCGATGGTGACGGCTGGTTTGCCATCGGCGGGGTGGCCGACCCGGACAGCCTGTCGAGCTGGTGCATGGCCAAGCTCGCCGAAGTGCTGCCCGCCGGCACTTACCGCCGCGCGGGCGGTGAGCCGGGCCCGGCGCTGCTGGGATGGGTGACTGGCCAATACCGGTTTGACCGCTACCGCTCGGAGCCCGACCCTCCCGCCCCTCGCATCCTGCTGACCGGGCAGGCCGGGGCAATCCCCCCGGCGCTGGCCGAAGCGGCGGCGACGGCGCTGGTGCGCGATCTGGTCAACACCCCGGCGGAGGACATGGGCCCGGCGGAGCTGGAAGCGGCTGCGGAGCGTTTGGCGAAGGCGTATAAAGCCGATCTGCGCGTTACCCGCGGCGAGGCACTGGAGCGGGAGTTCCCGATGGTCCACATGGTCGGCCGCGCCGCCGCCCGCAGCCACGCGCCGCGGATGATCGAGCTGGAATGGGGCGATCCGGCGCATCGGCGCGTTGCCATTGTCGGCAAGGGTGTGTGTTTCGATTCGGGCGGTCTCGACATCAAGCCCTCCTCGGGCATGCTGCTGATGAAAAAGGACATGGGCGGCGCCGCGCATGCCCTCGCGCTGGCGCAGCTGATCATGGCAAGCGGACTGAAGCTGCGGCTGCATCTGCTGGTGCCGGCGGTGGAGAACGCGGTGGCCGGCAACGCCTTCCGGCCCGGCGACGTGCTGCGCTCACGCGCCGGGATCAGCGTCGAGATTGGCAATACCGATGCGGAAGGCCGGCTGGTCCTGGGCGATGCGCTGGCCCGCGCCGGTGAGGACAAGCCGGAGCTGATCATCGACTTCGCCACCCTCACCGGGGCCGCGCGCGCCGCGCTTGGGCCCGACCTCCCAGCGCTGTTTGCTCGCAAGGATGAAACCGCCCAGGCCCTGCTCGCCGCCGGCGCCGACGCCGACGATCCCTGCTGGCGCCTGCCGCTGTGGGAGGGCTACCGCGAATATCTCAAATCCGATATCGCCGACATCAACAACAGCCACACCAATGGCTTTGCCGGCGCCTCGGTCGCCGCGCTGTTCCTCGACCGATTCGTCCCCGAAGCCATAGATTGGGCGCATTTCGATACGTTTGCCTGGCGGCCGGCGGCCAAGCCGGGAAGGCCCAAGGGCGGCGATGCGCTTGGGCTGCGGGCGAGCTGGCGCATGCTGCAGGCGCGTTATGGCCAGGGCGATCCATGACGCCAATTTCAACCTTGCCCGAATAACCCTTTGTAACGCTCCCGCAGCAGCTTCTTCTGGATCTTGCCCATCGTATTGCGCGGCAGCTCGTCGAGCGCGATGATTTCCTTGGGAAGCTTGAACGCGGCCAGTTGCTGGCGCAGCGCCGCGCGCATGGCCTCCTTGTCGAACTGGCCCACCGGCTGGACCACGGCGACCACCGCCTCGCCGAAATCGGGATGCGGCACGCCGATCACCGCGGATTCGGCGACATCGGGCCGGTCGTCGAGCACCGCTTCGACCTCGGCGGGATAGACGTTGAGCCCGCCCGAAATGATCAGGTCCTTTTCGCGCCCGACCAGCTGGACCGAGCCGTCACTGTCGATGAAGCCCATGTCGCCGGTGATGAAATAGCCGTCGGGCCGGAATTCCGCTGCGGTCTTCTCCGGCATTTGCCAATAGCCCTTGAAGATGTTCAGCCCCCTCACCTCGATGATGCCGACCTCGCCCTGCGGCAGCACGCGGCCGGTCTCGAACTCGGCGATGCGCAGTTCGACGCCGGGCAGCGGCGGACCGACGAAGCCGGCGCGGCGCGGGCCCTCGTAGAGGTTGGAGGTCAGCATGCCGGTCTCGGTCATGCCGTAGCGTTCGAGCACCCGGTGGCCGCAGCGCTCCTCGAAGGCGCGGTGGACATCGGCGGAGAGCGGCGCCGAGCCGGAAATGAACAGCCGCATGCCTGCCGCCGCCTCGCGGGTAAAGCCGGGATCGGCGAGCAAGCGGCTGTAGAACGTCGGCACGCCCATCAACACGCTGGCGTTGCCCATCTCGCGGACCACCACGGCGCTGTCGAACTTGGGCAGGAAGACCATCGTCGCGCCGGAAAATACCGCACAGTGCACCGCGACGAACAGCCCGTGGACGTGGAAGATCGGCAGCGCGTGGATCAGCCGGTCCTCGGGCGTGAAGCGCCAGAAATCGACAAGCACCTCGGCGTTGGACACCAGATTGCCGCCCGTCAGCATCGCTCCCTTGGGCTTGCCGGTGGTGCCCGAAGTATAGAGGATCGCGGCCACGTCGTCTGGTTGGCGCGGCGCCGGCGGGGCTTCCGCATCGCCCAGTCCGGCGAACAGCTGGCCGAGGGTGCGGACCGCGAGACCGCCCATGCCGATCCGCGTGAACAGCCCGGCGCTCTGCTCCCCGCACACCGCCAGCACGGGGCGAGCGTCGACGACGAAATAGGCTAGCTCCGCTTCGGTATAATCGACATTGAGCGGCAGGTAGATCGCTCCGGCGCGGATGCACGCGAAGTAGAGGATCAGCGTCTCGACCGACTTGCCGGTCTGCACCAGCACCCTCTCGCCGGGCGTCACCCCGAGGCTCTGGAGATGCGCGGCCAACCGGCTGCTTTCCCGCTCAATTTCGCCGTAGGTCCAGCTGCGGCCCGCCTCCTCGATCAGAACCTTCCCGGCAAACTCACGGAAGCTGCGGGCAAGGCGTGCGTAAAGGCCGGTTGTCACATCCAGCGCAATATGAATTGCGCCGCAGCACCCTGGCCTTGCAACCGGTGCCGGCCATGGCCGTCCCATGCGCGCCAGGATAGGCCTTTCCCCAAATCCCTTTCCGGAAAGCCCGGCCCCGGGTTCATGTCGCGGACCAATGTGCTGATCATGGCTATCTCCAGGGTTCAACCGGTGCACGGACCAGCCCGGCTCCGGTCAAATCGATCTGCGCAGTGAATACTGGGTTGTAAGCCTAATAGCACCAATACGTCGAATGACAATATTTCACCTATCTATCAGTGGTTTGTTAAGATTATCGCCATAGCCTTTATCTGCTATCTATGTCAGCCCCTAAAATAATTATGAGTCAGACTCTAACCAACCGATTGATCATCGGTTCCGTACAAAATTGGACAGCGACAAATTTTAGGGTGGTATGTATAGGATTTTGTGACAGTTACGTCTGGGCTGGTATCCGGGTCCCCGCAGCGGGCAGCGGCTCTCCATTCGGGGCACAGGATATTATAGTGCCGCATCACGGGGCGTTTCGGACCACGACGAGTCGGCACCGCAGGCGATCATCTACTGGCTTTCGCGGCGCTGGCCTTACATTGCTGCCCGCCAGACCTAAATGAGGCGCGGCTTTCGATTGGCTAACCACGATCGAAATGCTAGGCGATGCAGGCTATGCCCCTGAATAAAGACTTGGCTCCGCTTCACCGCTTCACACAGGAGGCGCGAGTTGGAACGTGAGATGATACGGCGCTTCGCAGAGCGGTACCGGCGCAGCCTGCGAATCATTATCGTAACCAGCATCTTGCTGAACCTGATGGTTCTGGCCGGTTCGATCTACATGTTGCTGGTCTATGATTCGGTATTGCCGAGCGGCAGCGTGCCTACGCTCGCCGGCCTGTTCGCGATGCTTTCCCTGCTGTATCTGTTCCAGGGCGGATTCGAGGTCGTGCGCAGCGAGGCGCTGCTCACGATCGCCAACGGTATCCACCGCGACCTGTTCGAACCGGTGCACTACGCAGCGACCAGCCGGACGCTCAAGGGTAGGCAGGATTCGCTGCAGCTAACCCGCGATCTCGATCAAATCCACGCCTTTCTGGCCGGCATGGGTCCGGTGGCGATCATCGATCTGCCATGGGTAATCCTGTTCCTGATCATCCTGTTTGCCCTGCACTGGTGGCTGGGCTTCGCCGCCCTGTGCGGCACGTTGGTGCTCGGGGCGATCGCCTGGTCAACCAGCCGCCGCAGCGCCGCGGGCACGCACCGGCTGCTTGGTCTTACCGGCCGGCGCTTTGCCGCAACCCAGGCGGAACTGCGCTTTGCCGAGAGCGCGATGGCGATGGGGATGCAACGCCGCCTGCTTGCCCGCAGTGCCGATTGCGACGCCGAATATCTGGAGGCGCAATCCTATCTCTCCCGCACGATGTCGCGGCTTGGGGGCGCCGGACGCATTTTCCGGCTGTTCCTGCAATCGTTGATCCTGACCGTCGGCGCGCTGCTCGTGATCGATAACAAGGCGAGCGGCGGGATCATTATCGCCTCCTCGATTCTGGCTGGCCGCGCACTGGCGCCGGTCGATCAGGCGCTGGCCAACTGGCGGGGCCTGTCCGCGGCGCGCGAAGGCTGGTCGCGCATCGTCTCGGCGGTCCTCTCCGACAGCCCTCCGGCGGAGCGGCAGGTGGCGCTGGCAGCGCCGAACGGCGAAGTATCGGTAAGGGACATCTGGGTCGCGCCGCCTGGTTCGCAGAAGTTTGTCCTGACCGGCGTCAGCCTGACCATCCAGCCCGGTCAGGCCATCGCGGTGATCGGGCCGAGCGCCGCCGGCAAGAGCTCGCTGGCCAAGACGCTGCTTGGCATCTGGCGCCCCGCGCGCGGCGAGATCCGCATCAACGGCGCCACCCATGACCAATGGGGACCTGAGATGCTCGGCAGTTCCTTGGGCTATGTGCCTCAGTCGATCGAACTTATCGAAGGCACGCTGGCCGAGAATATCGCCCGCTTCGATCCGGAAGCGACGTCCGAGACCATAATCGCCGCCGCCCGTGCCGCGGGCCTGCACGAGACGATCCTCGCGTTTCCTGACGGCAATGAGACCTATCTCACCGGCGGCGGCAATGAACTCTCCGCGGGCCAGCGCCAGCGCCTCGGCCTCGCCCGGGCTCTCTATGGCGATCCGTTCCTGGTGGTGCTCGATGAGCCCAATTCCAACCTCGATGCCTCGGGCGATGCGGCCCTGAGCAAGGCGATCATGGGCGTACGTGAGCGCGGCGGAATCGTCGTCATGGTGACGCACCGGCCGGCCACGCTTGGCCCGATCACCCACGTCGCTGTCCTAAATTCGGGCAGGCTGGCCGATTTCGGGGAGCGTGATGCCGTGCTCAAGCGTTTGGCGAAAGACGGTGAGACTTCGCCCGCGGAGACCGCATCCAAGCTGGAGACTGCCGCCCCATGAATCTCCCTGTTTCCTTTGGCACAGCTGCAACCCTTCCGGCGCTGTGGAAAGACCAACCGCAGCAAACGATGAGCCCGTTCGACCTGCGGCGGGCGCTGATAATTGGCGGCGGTCTGCTCGTGGTTTTGCTGCTGCTGGCGATATTCGTGCCGATCGGCGGCGCGGTGCTTGGTGCCGGTACCGTTGGCGCGGAGTCCCGGGTCAAGCGCATCGCCCACCCATTTGGCGGGGTGGTTGCCGAGATTGATGTGGCCAATGGCGATGCTGTCCGGCGCGGCCAGTTGCTGATGCGGCTTGATGACCGGGTAACCGGGGCGGACGCTACCTATTCGAGTCTGACAGTCGAACAGCTTTTAGCCCAGCGCTCCCGGCTTAACGCCGAGCGAATGGGCGGGGCCAGGATCGAGTTCCCGCCCGAACTGACCATGGCGAACACCGACAGCGCGCGCAAAGCCATGGCCGACGAGCAGCGCCTGTTCGAAATGCGGCGGACCGAGGAATCGCAGCTGCGCGCTCAGCTTTCCGCGCGCATCGCCCAGCTCAACAACCAAATCGCCGGGATCAACGGACAAATCGGCTCGATGCGGCGGCAGCGCGCGCTGATTGAGCCGGAACGGCGGGGCGTGAAGGAATTGTGGGACAAGGATCTGGTGACGATCAACCGCATGAACGAGATCGAACGGTCCGCCGAAGAAATGGACGGCCGCATCGCCTCGCTCAATTCGGATATCGCCCAGACCCGCTCGCAGATTACCGAGACTCAGGAGCGCGCAATCCAGCTTGGCCAGACGCGCCGCGTCGAAGCCGGCAGCGAGCTCGCCCGGGTGATGGCAGTGCTCAACGAACAGCGCACCCGCAGCGTTGCCGCGGGTGACCTGCAGAGCCGCACCGAAATCCGTGCGCCCTATTCCGGCACGGTCGAAAAGCTGGCCTTCACCGCCGTCGGCGAAGTGGTGCGCCCGGCCGAAGTGATCATGGAAATCGTGCCCGAATCCGAGAACATGGTCGTGGAGGTGGCGGTTAAGCCGGCGGACATCGACCAGGTGCGCGTAGGGCAGAACGCGCGCATCCGCTTCTCGGCCTTCAACCTGTCGTCGACGCCCGAGATTCGCGGCAAGGTAACCTATCTCGCCGCCGACCGTTCTGAAGATCGCGAGGCGCGGCAGTCCTATTATACGGTTCGCGTGACGATCGACGAACAACAGCTGAAACGCGAGGGATTGAAGCTGCGCAACGGCATGCCCGCAGACGTTCACATCGAGACCGGCAATCGCTCGATGTTGTCCTATATGACCAAACCCCTGCGCGATCAGTTCGCCCGGTCGTTCCGAGACAATTAATGCGGCCCCGGCGCTCACGACTGGGTAAGGCGCTGACAGCGATCTTTATCACTGGCTACAGTGTGACCGCGTTTGCGGACGAACCCGGCATCCCGGCCAGCGCGGTGCTCATCCCGAGTGCTGCCAAGCCGCCGCCCGCCTCGCTCAACGAGCCTGCCGGCCCGCCCCGCTTCGCTGGAGGGCTTCCCCGCGGCACACCGGCACGCGAGGCCGATACGCAGCCACCGGAAGCGGTCAACAATTTCGCCGATGCGCTGAGCCGCTCATACTGGACCCAGCCCGCCCTGCTGGCGGAGCGCTCCCGGCTGCGTAGTGCCGACTACCGCCTGCCGCAGGCGATCTCCGCCTATGGTCCCCGGCTGAATGTCGAGGGGACGTACGGCTATGCGCGCGACAATGTTCAGCTGGGAAGCGGCCGCTGGTTTTCACGTTCAGGCTTCAGCAGCACCGCCTCCGCCATCCTCACCCAGCCGGTCTTCACCTTCGGCCGCGCCGCGGCGGGCGAGCGCGAGGCCCAGGCGCAGATCGCCTTCCAGCGCTCCGTCTTGCGTTCGAGCGAGTTGCAGACCCTGTTCAACGCCATCCGCGCCTATGCCGGGGTGCTGCGAGAACGCAGCGCGCTCAACATCGTCCGGGAAGACCTCGCCCTGCTCGAGCGCGAATATGGCGACAACACCGCGCGCTTCGCCCAGCGCGAGGTGACCGCCACCGACGTCCAGCAGATCGCCACCAGGTTGGAGCAATCCCGCGCCCAGCTGTTCGCGGCGCAGCGCGCGGTCGCTTCGAGCGACGCGGTGTTCCTCGCCGCGGTTGGTGCTCTGCCGGCAACCGATCTGGCCCCGCCCAACCCGCTCGGGATGCCGGTAGCAACCCTGGAGGAAGCCTACGCATACGGCGCGACCCGCAGCCCGGTGCTCGGCGCCGCCTATGCGCGTGAGCGGATTTCCCGGGCTCAGCGCGACGGCGCCCGCGCC
>JAYVWX010000249.1:0-11668 GCA_043785715.1 Novosphingobium sp.
CACCCGCTATCGCGGCGACTTCGAGGAGCGCGTTAAGCAGGTGGTCAAGGAACTCGAGAACCACCCGGACGCGGTGCTGTTCATCGACGAGATCCACACCGTGATCGGTGCCGGCGCGACCAGCGGCGGGGCGATGGATGCCTCCAACCTGCTCAAGCCGGCGCTGTCGGGCGGCACCATCCGCTGCATCGGCTCGACCACCTACAAGGAATTTCGCAACCACTTCGAAAAGGACCGCGCGCTGCTGCGCCGGTTCCAGAAGATCGACGTCAATGAGCCGACCATCGAGGATACGATCAAGATCCTGAAAGGCCTGCGGACGGCCTTCGAGGAGCACCACAAGGTCAAATACACCCCCGATGCGATCAAAACCGCGGTCGAGCTTTCGGCGCGCTACATCAACGACCGCAAGCTGCCCGACAAGGCGATCGACGTGATCGACGAGGTCGGCGCGATGCAGATGCTGGTGCCGCCGTCCAAGCGCAAGAAGACCATCACGCCCAAGGAAATCGAGGCGGTGATCGCCACCATGGCGCGCATCCCGCCGAAATCGGTGAGCTCGGACGACCGCACCGCGCTTGAGCACCTCAGCCGCGATCTGAAGCGGGTGGTGTTCGGCCAGGACAAGGCGATCGAGGTCCTGTCTTCCGCGATGAAGCTAAGCCGTGCAGGCCTGCGCGATCCGGACAAGCCGATCGGCAGCTTCCTGTTCTCCGGCCCCACCGGCGTCGGCAAGACCGAAGTCGCCCGCCAGCTCGCCTCGATCATGGGCATCCCGCTGCAACGCTTCGACATGTCGGAATATATGGAGCGCCACTCGGTATCCCGCCTGATTGGCGCGCCTCCGGGCTATGTCGGTTTCGACCAGGGCGGGTTGCTCACCGATGCGATCGACCAGCAGCCGCACTGCGTGCTGTTGCTCGACGAGATCGAGAAGGCGCACCCCGACCTGTTCAATATCCTGCTCCAGGTGATGGACCATGGCCGGCTGACCGACCATCACGGCAAGACCATCGATTTCCGCAACGTGGTGCTGGTGATGACGACCAATGCCGGCGCGTCGGACATGGCCAGGCAGGGTATCGGTTTTGGCGATGTGTCCAAGGAAGACGCCAGCGACGAAGCGGTGAAGCGGATGTTCTCGCCCGAATTCCGCAACCGGCTCGATGCGATCGTGCCGTTCTCCTACCTGCTCACCGAAGTCATCAGCCGGGTGGTCGACAAGTTCATCCTGCAACTGGAGTTGCAGCTGGTCGAGCAGAACGTCCACATCCAGTTCGACAGCGATGCCCGCGACTGGCTGGCGGAGCGCGGCTATGACAAGCTCTACGGGGCGCGGCCGATGGCCCGGCTGATCCAGGAGAAGGTCAAGCAGCCGCTCGCCGAGGAATTGTTGTTCGGCAAACTGGCGAATGGCGGCGAGGTGCATGTCTCATTGAAAGATGGGGCCTTGTCGTTCGAACTGACCCCGGCGCCGCCCAAGCTGGACCGCAAGGCACTTAGAAAAGCGGCTGCCAAGGGCAAGCCCAAGGCGCCGACCGCGCCAGGTGGCGACGAGACCGAATGATTGCACGATAGCCGCAGCGCAGCGCGCTCTGGCGGGAGATTGCCGGGGTGCGGTCGGGCTGGCTAAGCCGAACCGCGGCGTCAATAGGCGCCTAACCGCTTCAGCAGGTCGAGCTTCAGCAATTTGAACTCGCCGAAAATACGCATGAGTTCATCGCGCGTCTGCCCTTCGTCCCGCACCGGCGCTCCGTCGATCATCAGCAATTGCCCCTGTTCCGCGAGAATCCGCTGCACCCGTGCGACCGGGTTTTCCTGGTTCTCCAACAGCGCGCTCAGGAACAGCTGTTCGATACGCGTGACGTTGAAAGCCGCGCTAAGCTGCGGGGCGGCCAGATAATCCACCCCGCCGCCCGACTCCACTTTGGCCAGCAGATGCCGGTTGAGCGCCTGCGCTGCTGCAACATCTTCGGCGGGAGTCGTCGATGTCGATATGGGAGCAACATAGCCGGCGCCTGTGAGGATCAGCAACACTTCCCATATCTGAGCGCGCGTCAGGGCGCTCAATTCCTTGACCGCCATCAGTTCGCCGACGCTGGCGGTCCCGTCCGGAAACTTGCCGAGTGCCTGTGCCAGGGGCTTGTACATGTCGGCCTTGAGTTCCGCCTCGCCAATTGCGGTTGCGGTCTTCTCGGGACATTTCTCCGGATCGCCCAGCAGGATGAAGCGCTCCCTTTCAATCCGCTTGCCGTGGTCGTGAACCGGCATGTAGCGCGGACCCTTGACGAAAATATCGCGGCGGAACTGGGCATTGACGAAATAGTCGCGCGTGGTCTCGCGCATGATCGGGTCTTTGATCGACTGCAGGATGGGATGGGCAGCGGCGGGAATGCTGATCGCCGGGAGGTTATCGAGTATCGATGCCGAGGCGGCATAGGACAGCTTGGCCTCGGCAAGATCGCCCGCTACCTTCGCGAAGGGCATGGGATCCCAGTTCGCATTGAAATATTCATGGGCGATGTAGGTGCGGTCCTGCTTTTTGATCGTGTCCAGGCGGGTGGCAAGTTGTGGGTTTTGCACGAAATAAGCCGCATTGGCGCCAATGACTTTCTCGACAAAATTGATCGACTGATCGACCTTGTCGAGAATGGTGCCAGCCGCCTCACGCTTGGCATATTCGGCAAGCAGAATCCGCAGAGGCCAGGCGGGCGACCAGCCCGGGGTGACATTATAACTGATATAAAGCGCTCCGCCGGGTTTGAGCGATTTGCGCGCAATCTCGATAATGGCGGCCCGCCCGGTGTCGCTGATCCATGACCAGATACCGTGCAGAGCGATAATGTCGAACTGCGGCAGGTCGTTGCGCAGAGCGAGTTCTTCGAACGAGTCTTCGAACAGAGCGAGCGGCTTGCCCATCGCTTTGCCGAGTTCGCGGGCATTGGCAACCTGGCCGGGATTGAAATCGGTTCCGTAAAAGTGGCCCGAATTGGTGGCTGCGTTGATATTGAGCGACAGGCCCTGGCCGAAGCCCAGTTCGAGATAGGTCGGATTGTCGTCGATGCTGTGATCGATGCCGCAGGCCAGCAGCGCCAGCCGGATTCGGGTCGGGGAAAGCTCCGCGTAATATCCCGAGGTATAGTTGATCTCGGACGTGTAGCCTTCATTCCACATGGTTTGCATCCTTCAGGATATCGAGAGCGGCGGGGCAGCGGCAGGCGAGGCCCCGGAATGCGGCGGCCATAGTCAGGTCACCGAAAAATGTCGATTCCCGCTGGCATGGGCCGACTGCAATCCGGGGAAGCTTGGGGAAAGTTGCGCTGCGCAACATCGTCACGCGCGCTGCCGCTATGCCCGGTGCATCGGCGGCTTACGGCGAACCGCGCAAGGCGGCAGCGTGAAGCCGGCCATTGACGACATAGCCGGCCACGCCGGCACGCATCTCCGCCAGCGCGGCCTCGGTCAGATCGCGGGCATAAGCGGCCGGGCGGCCCATCCACATCTGGCGGCTTTCGATCACCTTGCCCTGCGTCAGCATCGCGCCGGCCGCCAGCATCGCGTCCGAAGCGATCCGGCAGCCGTCCATGACAATCGCGCCCAGCCCGACAAAGGCGCGGTCTTCCAGTATCGAGCCGTGGATCATCGCCATATGGCCGATCAGCACATCCTCGCCGATGATCGTCGGCAGGCCGCCGGGCCGTTTTGGCTTGGGGCTGTCACAGTGGATCACGCTACCGTCCTGGATATTGCTCCGTGCGCCGATGACGATGCGGTTCACATCGGCGCGGATGACGCAATTATACCAGATGCTCGCATCCGGGCCGATCTCGACATCGCCGATGATCCGGCAACCGGGCGCGATGAAGGCGCTGGAGTGGATGCGCGGGGACTTGCCGCCGATCGCGGCGAGGGTGATGTCGTTCGAGGTGATATTGCCTGGCATGGTGATCAATTCGAACTCAGCATATTGTGCCAACGAATGAAAGGCAGAATCGAGGCATGGTCGTCGGTCCATATCTGCTGCGATGGCGGCATCAACGTGCCCCATCGTTTCTCGGGCTGCGCCTTGGCCAGCGCCGCGACCATCGCTGGATCGCGGCTCAGCGCAACCCAGGTCGAGGGGGTGAGCGTGGTGCGATCGGAAGGATTGTCGTCGCGTTTGGCCACCGCCAGCCCCCGCTTCCTGGCAAGCGCGGCCAGTACCGGCTCGAGTTCGATGAAACGGTTGGAGATATGCACCACCAATAGGCCGCGCGGCGCAAGCGCGTGGAAGTAGACGCCGAACGCCTCGTCGGTCAGCAGGTGCAGGGGAATGGCGTCCGAGGAAAAAGCATCGACGGCGAGCATGTCGAAGCTCGCGGGCGGCATTCGTGCAAGGCCGATCCGGGCATCGCCGATCGACACTTTGGCGTCAGGGGCGCATTCGGCGACGAAGGAGAATGTGCGGTTACGCGAAAAGCGCAGCACTGCCGGATCGATCTCGAAAAAGCGCCAGTCTTCGCCGGGCTGCTTGAAGCAGGCCAGCGTGCCGGTGCCCAGGCCGACAATGCCGATGCGCGCGTTCTGGCCATAGAGCGCCTGCGCCTGGCCGAGTGCGATGGCGGCGCCCGAACCGCGGCCGTAATAACTGGTCGGCTCGCGCGCACGGGCGGGATCGGTCGATTGCTGGCCGTGCAGCGTGGTGCCGTGCGCCAGTGTGCGCAGCTGAGAGGCTGGATATTCCCGCACCGTGTAAATGCCGAAATAGCTGCGCGCGCGCATACCGTTGAGCGAGGTGTTGAGATTGTCCAATCCCCCCTGAGCCAGCATCAAAGCTAACAACAGGCCGACAAACAGCCAGCGCCATGGCACCAGCAGCACGCCGATCAGGGCAATGCCGAACGTCAGCGCGAGCCGGTCGAGCCCCGCCTCGGCCCCCAGGGGAAGGCCCAGCAGCTGGACAGCGAGGAACAGGCCCACCGCCATCAGGATTGCGGCCCCGGTGCGCGCCAGCCCCCCATCAAGCCCGGGCAGACGCCGCCAATCGTAGAGCGCGGGCAGCGGCATCAGCATGGCCGCGGCAAGAACCAGCAGCGGATGCTCCCACACCCAGTCGAACACCAGCGGCGCGATCAGCGCCGTGAACAGTCCCCCCAGCGCGCCGCCCGCAGACATCGTCAGGTAAAACAGCGTCAGCTGCGATGCCCGCGGCCGCAGGGCGTACATCCGCGCATGCAGCGCAACCGCGACGACGAACAGCAGGACGACACTGCCAAGCGCCGGCGCCAAAGTCCCGGTGCTCCGCGAGGACATCGCCAGCCCGCCGCTCAGCAGCATGACCCATGGCGCGGCACTGGTCATCACCCTGGCGAAATCGCGACGCTCTGAAAAGGCGGCGACGAAGCTCAACAGATAGACCCCGAGCGGGATCACCCACAGCAGCGGCATGGCGACAATATCGGTGGTGAGATGCGTGGTGGTCGATAGCAGCAGACCGGAGGGAACCGCCGCGAGGGCAATCCAGTGTAGGATCCGCCGGGCATCAACCGCCTCGACCGGTGCTGTTATTGCCTGTCCCTCTGCCTGACGCTCTGGCGCAGGCGCCAGCGAGAGCGCGTGCCAGCGCGCTTTCGCCGCAAGCGCGATCATGACGATCAGCAATCCGTAACCGGCGCTCCACACCAGACTCTGCGCCGGCACCCGCAGAAATGGCTCGGCGAGCAGCGGATAGGCGAGCAGGCCGGCGAAGCTGCCAAGATTCGAGGCCGCATACAGCGCCCAAGGCTCACCGGCATCGGGGTGCGACGCGAACCAGCGCTGCATCAGCGGCGCCTGCGCGGATACCAGGAAGAACACCGGCCCGACGCTGGCGAAAAACAGCAGCGGCACCCACCACGCCTCGCTGCCCGCGCGCGGCGGCGGCAGGCTGGCGATGGTGATCGGCAGCGTCAGCGCGGCGATCAGCAGCAGGCCGATATGGATCGCCGCCTGGCGGCGCAGCGGCAGCCGGGAGAGGCGGTGCGCATAGGCATAGCCCGCCAGCAGCAGCGCCTGGTAAACCAGCATCGCGCTGTTCCAGACATTGGGGGCACCCCCCAGCTGCGGCAGCGCCATCCGCGCCACCATCGGCTGGACGAGAAACAGCAGAAAACTGCCGGTGAGGATCGTCGCGACGAAGAGCGTGCGGCGGACGGGGGTGGCTGCGGTCATTGGCGGTGAGCAATGCGATAGTTGCCGTATCGGCGCAAGGGACCGCCGCGGTCGGCCCACAACAAACGCAACAGCTCCGTCGCGGTTATGTCCCCAGTAGCCGCGCCGCATGCGCCGCATGGTATGTAAGTACCCCCGAGCAGCCGGCGCGTTTGAAGGCCATCAGCGTCTCCAGCACCAGCGCGTCGCGCGGCCCGACGCCCGCCGCCACCGCCGCCTCGATCATCGCATATTCGCCGCTCACCTGATAGGCGAAGACCGGGACTTCGAAGCGCTCCTTCACCCGGGCGACGATGTCGAGATAGGGCAGGCCGGGCTTGACCATAACGCTGTCCGCGCCCTCGGCCAGATCCA
The DNA here is from genome assembly GCA_043785715.1 of Novosphingobium sp. Taxonomy (GTDB): domain Bacteria; phylum Pseudomonadota; class Alphaproteobacteria; order Sphingomonadales; family Sphingomonadaceae; genus Novosphingobium. Next base: position 6,544 of record JAYVWX010000249.1, read on the forward strand.
TCGCCACTTCGCGCAGGGCTTCCTCGGCGTTGGCGGGGTCCATCTGGTAGGACTGCTTGTCGCCCTTGAGCAGTCCCCGGCTGCCGACCGCATCGCGGAACGGGCCGTAAAACGCCGAGGCATATTTCGCCGCATAGCTCATGATCTGGACGTTGACATGGCCGGCGCCTTCCAGCGCCTCGCGGATGACACCGATGCGGCCGTCCATCATATCGGAAGGGGCGATGATGTCCGCCCCCGCCGCCGCCTGGTTGAGCGCCTGACCGGCCAGTACCGCGACCGTCGCGTCGTTGAGCACATAGCCCGCCGCATCGATCAGCCCGTCCTGGCCGTGGCTGGTGTAGGGATCCAGCGCAACATCGGTCAGCACGCCGACATCGCCGCCAACCCCATCGCGGATCGCCCGGATTGCGCGGCACATGAGATTGTCGGGATTGAGCGCCTCCGCGCCGTCTGCGCTGCGCCGTTCGGGCTCGGTGTTGGGGAACAGCGCGACGCAGGGAATGCCGAGCGCCGCCGCTTCCTTCGCCCGCACTGCGATGCGGTCCACCGACCAGCGCGAGACGCCCGGGAGCGAGGGGATCGGCTCTTCAACCCCGGAACCCTGAGTGACGAACAGCGGCCAGATCAGATCGGCGGGCGAGAGGCTGGTCTCGCGGTGCATCGCCCGGCTCCAACCGCTCGCACGGGTGCGGCGCAGGCGGGTGGCGGGGTAGCGGGCGGAGGGAATGGCGCTCATGGTGCCGGTTCTTGGCGGATATAGCCGGCGATTGACAGAGGGATCATGCGGCTACAGCGCGGGGGCCGGCACCTGCCCGGGCGCCTGGCTCTTGAGCGCGGCACCGGGCGTAATCGCCTTGAGCTGGGCAAGCCGCGCCTGGAATGCCGCGAGCTGCTTGGCGTCGATCTGGGTGTTGACCGTAAAGCGCACCAACAGCGGATTAACCGTGCGGCCGTTCTCATAGACCTCGTAATGCAGATGCGGGCCGGTGGACAGGCCTGAGGAGCCGACATAACCGATCACCTGCCCGGCCTGGACCCGGTCGCCCGGAGAGACCGCGATCCGGCTCATATGGCCGTAGCCGGTGCCCAACGCGTCGCCATGCTCCAGCCGCACGTAATTGCCGTGGCCGCCGTGCCGCCCGGCAAAGCTGACCACGCCGTCGCTGACCGCAAAAATTGGCGAGCCATAGCTCGCGCCGAAATCCACCCCGGCGTGCATTCTTGTATAGCCCAGGATCGGATGGCGGCGCAGGCCATAGCCCGACGTCAGCCGCCCGGCGACCGGCGCATAGACCGCCGCCTTGTGGCTGTTGAACCCGGAGGCTTCGTAGAACTGCCCTTCGGACCCCCAGCGTAGCAATTGCGCCAGCGGTTGACCGGCGCGTTCGAGCCCCGCGAACAGCAGTTGGCCGGTCTCGCTCTCACCGCTGGCGGAGCGTCTGTAGGCGACGATGAAATCGAACTTGTCGGTGGCGGCGATATCGCTGTCGAGGCTGAGATGAGAGTCGAGCGTCTGGAGATATTGCTGGATCGCCTTGACCGGCGCCCCGGCGGCACGCGCCGAACGATACAGGCTGGCGCCGACCGCGCCGCGAATGCGCAAAGGCGCGGTATCGACGGCAATCGGGTGCGGCGCCAGCATCAGCGCCCCGCCGCGCCGGTTGACCGCGAGGTCGAGATCGAAGCGGGCGCGAAACGAGAGTTTGTCGAGTGGCCGGTGGCCGGCTTCCGCGTCCCGGCGGCCAAGGGTGATGTCGAAGCGGGTGCCGGGTCCAATCTGGCCGAGCGCGACCTGGCCCGCCACCAGCTCGCTCACCCGCGCCGCATCGCCAGCGCCAACCCCGGCGCGCTCTAGCACACGTCCGAAGCTGTCGCCCTGGCCCAGCGTCGCAACCAGCTGGATCGTCAGCCGCTCCGGCGCACCGGCGAGCGGCAGAACCGCACTGGTCGGGCCCATGCGCCGGCCACTGTCGCTGCCGAGCGCCAGCGGCATGATCATCTGGCTGCGAAATTCATCCCGCGAGGCGCTGTCGACCGGCACCGCCGTGGCGGCTTCGACCGCGCTGAAATCCGGCCAGAACGCCAGCGCCGCGACCGCCAGTCCAAGCATCGTGCCGAACCCACGAAACCACCGCGCGCTGCCGATATCCTCGGCTAGGTCGGGCGCAAGATCGAGCCGGTGGCAGTGGACTTCGATCCAGGCTTTGCAGAGACCCAGGCGGCTGCGCAGCGCATCCGCCGCCCCAAGACCAGCGCCCTCGGGAACAATCTGCGCGTACGACAGCGCTGCGGCGCTTGCCGCCGGCCCGGCCTGGCCAAATTCCGCCTGATCGTAAGGCCTGAACACTGGCAGTGATCTCCCGCCCGGCAGCGGCGCCGGTGCCAATCCAAGGCCTACCTCCTGCGCCCACAGCGTTAATTTTCGCCTAACGCCCGCGCTTTTTTGCGGTTTTGACGAGGGTCAGGCGGATGATCTGGAGCGCTTGCCTTGCGGGGCGCGAGGTGCAGTGCCACATTGGCTGTTGCGATGGTCCTGCGTCAAACCCGCCTTCCCCGCCGCGACACCGACGACCGGGTCAAGGCCGTGCTGGGGCCAACCAACACCGGCAAGACCCATCTCGCGATCGAGCGGCTTTGCGCGCACTCCAGCGGCGCGATCGGTTTCCCGCTGCGGCTGCTGGCCCGCGAAGTCTATGACCGCGTCTGCGCGATCAAGGGCGAAAACCGCGTCGCGCTGATTACCGGCGAGGAGCGCATCGAGCCCAAGGATGCCCGCTGGCTGCTGTGCACCGCCGAGGCCATGCCGACCCATTCAGACCTCGCCTTCATCGCCCTCGACGAAGCGCAGATCGGCGCCGACCGGGAGCGTGGCCATATCTTTACCGACCGGCTGCTCTATGCCCGTGGCCGCGAGGAGACGATGATCCTCGGCTCCGCCACGCTCGAGCCGATCGTTCGCGCGCTGGCGCCCGAGGCCGAGATCGTCACCCGGCCGCGGTTCTCGACGCTTTCCCATATCGGCGCGCGCAAGCTTTCCCGCATTCCGCCGCGCAGCGCCATCGTCGCCTTCTCGGCCGAGCAGGTCTATGCAATTGCCGAGATGCTGCGCCGGTTTCGCGGCGGCTCGGCGGTGGTGATGGGCGCGCTGTCGCCGCAGACGCGCAACGCCCAGGTCGCGCTCTACCAATCGGGCGAGGTCGATTACCTCGTCGCCACCGACGCCATCGGCATGGGGCTGAACCTCGATATCGAGCATGTCGCCTTTGCCGGACTGTCCAAATTCGACGGGGTCCGCCAGCGCCGGCTGACCACTGCCGAAATGGCGCAGATCGCCGGGCGCGCCGGGCGGCACCAGCGCGACGGGACCTTCGGCACCTTGTCCGGCACCCGCAGCCATGATTCAGCATTTACCGACGAGGAAGTCTACGCGATCGAGGAACACCGCTTCCCGCCGCTCACCCGGCTGTACTGGCGCGAGGCTGAGCCGCGTTTCGATTCACTCGAAAGGCTGATCGGCGACCTCGAATCACCGCCCGACCGCCCCGAGCTTGCCGCCGCCCCCGAGGCGATCGACCTCGCCGTGCTCAAGCGCCTCGCCGAAGAGCCGGAGATTGCCGCCACCGTCCGCTCCCCGGCCAGCGTCGCCCGCTTCTGGGGGGTCTGCTCACTGCCCGATTTCCGCCAGCAGGGCGCGGAAACCCATTCGCGTTTCGTCGCCCGGCTGTGGCAGGATCTGCGGGGCGGCGAGCTGGGCGGCGATTACATCGCCCAGGCGATCGCCGCGCTCGACGACCCCTCGGGCGATATCGACACGCTGCAGGGCCGCATCGCCGCGATCCGCAGCTGGGCCTATATCGCCCAGCGGCCCGACTGGGTGCTGGCGCGCGACGAGATGGCGGCGCGGGCGCGGGCGGCGGAGGCGCGGCTGTCCGACGCGTTGCATGCGCGGTTGACCGAGCGTTTCGTCAACCGGCGGACCACCGTGCTGATGAAGAAGCTGGGTGCCGATTCCGCGCTGCTGCCGGTCACGCTCGAGGACGGCGGAGTTCTGGTCGATGGCGTGCATATCGGCACGCTGCGCGGCTTCCGGTTTCACGTCGATCCGGCGCTGCGGGCCAGTGACCGCAAGCTGCTGCTGGCCGCTGCGGAACGCCATGTTCCCGCCTTGGCAGCGGACCGGGCGGGGCAACTCACCGCCGCGATCCGTCAGGGCGAGGCAGTGCTCAGGCTGGAGCGCGGCGCGATCCTGTGGGACGCGGAGGGCGCCTCGCTGGCCATCCTGGCGCGGGGTCGCACGCCGATCGTTCCCCGGCTTATTGCCGATCAGGCCATCGCGGCTCTGCCTATGGAAGCGCGTCTGCCACTGCTGGCCGCCCTCACGGAGTGGCTGCACCGGATGCTGTCGCCGCTCGATCCGTTGCAAAAGCTCGACGCCGCCAGCCGCGCGGCGACGGCCGGGCCAGCCTTGCGCGCGCTGCTGATCCGGCTGGTCGAAGCGGGCGGCATGCTCGCCCGCCAGGCTTCGGGAATCGACGGGCTCGGCAAGGCCCAGCGCACCGCGCTTGCCCGGCTGGGAATCCGTGTCGGCCAGCTCGACCTGTTCCTGCCAGCCATGCTGAAGCCCAAGGCGCTGGCGGCCTGGCAGGTGCTGGCATCGCTTGGCGGGGCCGCTGCACCCTTGCCGCAATCCGCCATGCCGCCGGTTCTCGCCACCGGTTCGTCTCCACCAGGATACCGCCAGCTCGGCAAACAGGCGATCCGGCTGGACATTGCCGACCGGTTGCTGCGCGAAGCGCATGCGGTGCGAGTTGAGGCTGGCCGAAGACCCTTCCCGCTTGATCCTGGCCGCGCCGTTTCCGCCGGACTAACTACCGCCAGCTATGCCGCGCTGCTGCGACTTGCTGACTTCCAGCCGGTCATGCCGCGCGGCTTGCGGGAAGGCGAAGCCGGCCCCCCCATGCGGTTACTGTGGCGCTGGCTGCCCCCGCGCCGACAAGACGGCGGGGAGTCGCTGCTCGCGTCGCCCTTGCACGGCAGCGCTTTCGCGGCACTCGCCGAGTTGGTCCGCTGATGCGAATCGACAAGCTGCTGTGGTTTTTGCGGCTCGCGCGCTCGCGGTCCC
>JAYVWX010000250.1:0-4353 GCA_043785715.1 Novosphingobium sp.
CCTTGGTAGTAATGCTGGCCCGACACGCCGCCGCGCCCGGCCCAGTCATCATGCTCCAACCGGTTGACCACGCCCTGCGCCCGCTGCCGCGCGCCATAACCCATGGCGAAGCCGACATACCGTTCGACGAAACCGGAAAGGGCGCCAAGCCGCCGCGCGATCTCGGCTGCATCCAGCCGCGATGGGCCGATCGGCCGGTCGACGCGCTCGATGGCGATTTTAGCTTCTTCCTCGTCACCCCAGTTGTAGTACGCGCGCCGCACCGCGATGTTGCTGGCGCGCGGATCGAGCTGCACCCAGTCGCCGGGGTGCCGTTCGGGCCGCTCCGCACTCAGCAGGATGTCGAAGCTGCCGTCCGGCCCCAAGGTACATTCGTCGAGGTCGATGAACCCCACCGACGGTCCGAACTGGTCCAGCACCCCGATCGACCCGGCGTTGATGTCGAAGAACACGAACACGCCCTCGCCGCGCTTGCCGCTCAGGCGATAGGTCCCCTCCCCCCGGATCGACGCCGACCCGTAGATGAAATCGGGATTTACGCCCACGCTGTTCATGACGTTGCTGACCGCGCAGGTAAATTCCGGGTGGTCGGGATCGACGAACGTGCTCTGGAACCCGGCCGCCAGGGCCATGAACATCAGGCGATAGGCTTCCTGCCGGGCCAGCGGGTCCGAAGGATCGGCCAGCAAATCCAGCACGCTTTCTGCCTTGGCGAGTAGTGCCAGGTAATCGCTCCACTGCGGCAGGCCCGGAACTCCGGACGGTGCTCCCTCAGACGAAGTCACTGTAGGTCTCCGTATATCGCGCGAACCGGTCGCGCACGGTCTGTTCGTCGAGGCCGAATTCTTCCAGGCTGTAGCTGCGCTTGCCGTGCTTGTCGGCCGGGTTCTCGTGCAGCCAGCGCAGCACGCCGGCCGCGCCTTCGTCGGTCAGTTCGCGGCCGAACTGGGCATAGGCCTTGCGGATGGTGCCAACGGGATCGCTGAGCAATTCCTTGAACCGCATGTCGTGGATCGGCAGGTCAGGGTGCGCCGCGCGATAATCCATCATCGCCTCGATGCCGTCCGACCACAGGTTCAGGAACTCGCGACCGATCTTGTCCTTGCCCGGCTCGTCATAGGCGGGGCTGCGGATCACATACATCAGTTGCGAAATCGACCCGATAACCTGCGTCGGGTCGCGATGGGGCTGAATGAAAATCGCGTCGGGATAAACGCTGCGCAGTTCGCGCATCTTGTACATGTGTTCCTGAATTTTCAGCACCCAGTGCTTGCGCGGGTTTTTCCAGCCCAGATGCTGCAGCCACATCTTGTGGACTTCATAGCGGAAGGTGGCGTCGATGCCTTTGAACCATTCATAAAAACGTGGCAGGTTCTGCAGCATGCACACGTTGCTGCTCTGGAACGAGCTGGTCATGAAGGATCCGCATTCCTGCGGAATCATCGCCCCCAGCGGGTGGCCCTTCAGCAATTCCTTCGGATCGCCGCCGAACTGTTCCCACAGATAGGCATCGAACTTGGAAATGCGCGGATCGGTCAGTTCGGTGGCCTTTTCCGGCGGCGGCGAGGGATAGGCGATTTCCCACTGCAGGGGGCAGCGAACGTCCGGATCCTCGTTGATCAAGGCGTGCAGCACGCTGGTGCCACAGCGCGGCAGGCCAACGATAAAGAGCGGTTCGCGGATTTCCACATCGGCGATCCCGGGATTGCGCGCGCGGTCGTCGGCGATCTGTTTCAGCCGGCCAAGATCATCGTGGATCTGAAACAGCAGGCGTGCACGCCCGTTGGCGTTCAGGTCGGTCATTTCCGCGCCAGAGCGTATGAGCATCTCCAGTCCCGGACGAACGTTCTCCCGCAAATATTCCGGCAGCGGGTACTGATCGAGCAGCGTGTTCGCATCGAGCCTGGAAATATCTGTATCCACTACGGTCGTCATCGCTCAGATCCTCTCCGTCCCACCTTCCCCGCGGCGCTATCCCCCGGGGTACCCGATCGTCGCTCGGAACCGGACCGGCACAATTGCGACCCTGCCTCACGGCCAGCCGGGCGAAGGGTGCCCCGCCCTGCTTGGCGCAAAACCTATCGTCGGACTGGTCAGCAGCCAAATGCCACGGCGGGTAAGAAAATCGACCGATGGCGACGTTTCGCCAGTTCAGCCCAACATCGCGGCTTTCGGGCGGAGCGGCCCTACCGCGTGGTTGGCCGACAGGCGCGTCGGGCTTCAGGGGCCGAAGCCTGCAGGTTTGATTCGATGAAGGCAACGACCTTGTCATGGTTGTCACGCCACAGGTCCACCGCTTCCTCCTCGCGGTGATCGATCACCGCGTCCAGAAACTTGCGGTAGTCTTCATGCAAGCCGCGTTCGTAGCGCGCCAGCTCGCGAAACGTGTGGCGATAGCGCATCTGTTGGGCATACAGTTGGGACCAGGCGCGCATCAGCCACCGGTTGTCGCATCTGGCAAACAGGATCCGGTGGAAATCCTCGCGGTGGCGCACATAGGCGTCCATGCTACTCTCGTCATCGCCCACCTTTGCCAGCACCCGCGACGAGATGTGGTAGGCTGACAGCAGCGCCCCTTCCCAGGCAAAATCGCCAAGCGCGATCGACGAACGCAATAGCGGCAACTCGATCGTCAGGCAGGCATCGGCGAGCTCGCGATAACCATCGACAGAGAGCGGCACCGCCCGAAAGCCGCTGTTTCTTTCGATCGTGACGAGACCTTCGGCAGCCAGGCGCGACAGTCCTTCTCGCGCCGCGGCCTGGCTGATATCGAGATCGCGCTGCAATTGCGCGATCTTGAATCTTGAGCCGCGAACCCGGTTTCAGACGGCATGAGATAAGCCCTGCGCGGATCTGGACATAGGCGCGGTGGGTTATGCTCTGGTCGTCGTTGTCAACGGCGCCGGAACCGCCGGACATCAACGGGGCTTCGTCAGTCGCGCTCATCAGGGCTTGGTCTGTTCTGCCGGTTCAGGGACGTCAGCGTTAACGATACCGCAACCGGGCTTGTCAATCACAGGCCCACCGCAATCACCCGCGCGCAGGCCACGCGCGGGCAAAAAGGCTGTGATCCGCCACATTCGCTCTGTCCTCGTGAATGGCTGGTAATTGCAGCTGATGCACCGCTACGCGGCTCGCGTGGTGGGGCGCAGGCGCCGCCGCGCCAGCGCGACCATGCCAATCCCGGCCACCAGTGCGCAACCGCCGAAGATGTGGAACACCGAAGCCGGCCCCACCGCCCGCGATATGGCGCGCGCCAGGAACGGAAACGCCACCTGCACCGCGAACATGGCCGACATTGCCCAGCCGATGCCGCGCGCCATGTTGGTCGAAGTCGCCGCGATGTGCGCACTGACGTTGGGTGCGAACATCGCAATCCCGCACGACACGACGAACATCGCCGCTATGAACGCCGGCAACGACGGCGCAAGACCCGCCGCCAGCAACCCCATGCCCGTCACGATCAGCGTCGCCGCGAACAGGACCTGCGCCCCGAAACGAGCATAAAGCCGGCCGTAATTGCTCGTCATGATCAGCGCGCCGAGCGACATTCCGCTCAGCGGCAAGGCAGCCAGGCGTGGGTCGGTAATTCCGATTGTCTGCAGATAAAACGGCGAAAACATCGGGCCGACGTACATTACCAGTCCGATGAACGCAGCCAGCACCAGCAAAACCGGCGCCACGCCGAGCCCTCGTCCGGCAGGTGCGTGCGTGCGTTCGGCAGCGGCCGGTCTTGACGGCAGGGCCATTGCCATGGGCACCACCGCCAGCGCGATCAGGTGGATCAGGAACGGCAATCGCCAACCGATCGTCGACAAGGCGCCGACTGCGGGAAAGATCACCATCGCACCTAAGCTGGAAAGCATGGCGTTGCGGCCATACATGCGCGGCCTTTGGGCGGCATCCAGCGTGCCGATTCCCGCCAGCCCCGCCGTCATCGCGCCCGCCACGCACACACCCAGCAGCAGGCGCGTCAGCAGGATCATCGGCAGGCTGTCCAGCAGGACCGGCACAGTCCCCAATGCGGCAAAGCCGATCAGTGATACGACATAGACCGGCCGGTAGCCCCAGCGCTCGATTATCCCGCCGATGATCGGAGAACTGAGCGCGAACGAGAACCCGCTGGCGCCGCCAATCAGTTGCGCCAGCACCTCGGCGTTCGGATTGTCGGCAAAAGCGGCAGCCACCTGGGGCAGCGCAGGGCCAAGCGCAAACAGCCCAAGCATGGGGAAAATCGAACTCATCAGCAACGCCCAGAGGCCCACCGGCCCAGGTGCCTGCGCGTCGTGTCCGCCACCCTGTGCCGTTTCCAATGTACTTGTTCCTTTGGCCCCGCGTGTCATTGTGTGACGG
>JAYVWX010000251.1:0-7863 GCA_043785715.1 Novosphingobium sp.
GGCACCGCGACGCGCAGCATATAGGCGTGCAGCTGCAAATAGAGCCCGTTCATCAGCCGAAGCGGCTTGAACTGGTCCTCGGTCAGATGGCCTTCGATCCGGCGGCGGGTCTGGTCGCGGAATTCGGCGACGCGGGTATCGACCATGGCCTGGTCGTATTGGTCATATCGGTACATCAGATCACCCATTGTCCGGCATCGGGATCGGCCGGTTTCAAAGTCAGGTCGGGGCGCACGGTCGGGCCGAGCGCGCGGATGCGGTCCTTGATCTGCGCCGGGCGCACGGTTTCGCTGGTTCGCTCGCCTTCAATCGCATAGGCCGCGTTAACGTGGCGGGCAGCCTGCTCGGTGGCGAGGATGGAATCGGCATCGGTGCCGGCATCGACCGCGTCCTCGACATGCAGTGACCAGCCGCCGCCGTCCCACCAGACGACCGCGCCGCTCTTCAGATCATTGCCGGTCAAAATCTTCACTGCACCGCCTCCAGCGCCAAGGCGCGCAATTGCACTTCCGCTTCGCCGGCAACTTCGCCGACGATAATCACCGCCGGACTTTTCACCCGCTGGCGCGCCACCAGCTCAGCCAGACCGGCCAGCGGCGCGCGCAGCACCCGCATGTCGGCCCGGGTGGCATTCTCGATCACGGCCACCGGCATGGCGGGGGCGAGGCCGTCGGCGATCAGCTTTTCAGCGATAGCCTCGGCGGTCGCGACGCCCATGTAGATTACCAGCGTGCGGCCCTTGCCCGCGAGGCCAGACCAGTCCTGTTCGGTTAAGCCCTTGCACTGCCCCGCGACGAAGCTAACGATGCTGGCGGCATTGCGGTGGGTGAGGGGGATTTGTGCCGCGGCTGCCGCGCCCAGTGCCGCGCTGATCCCGGGCACTACTTCGACAGGCACCCCGGCGGCGCGGCAGGCCTCAACCTCTTCACCGCCGCGGCCGAAGACGAACGGGTCGCCGCCCTTCAGGCGAACCACGTCGCGACCGGCCAGCGCCTCGGCGACCAGCAGAGCGTTGATGGCCTCTTGCGGCATGGTGTGCCGCGAACGGCGTTTGGCTACCGAGATGAGCCGTGCACCGGGCCGTGCCATGCCGAGAATCGCCGGGTCGACCAGCCCGTCATGGACGATCACCTTGGCATGCATGATCAGCCGCGCGGCGCGCAGCGTCAGCAAATCGGGATCGCCGGGGCCGGCGCCGACCAGCCAGATCTTGCCGGATTTCAGGCCAAAAGCGGGGCTGGAGGCGGAGGAAGAATAGGTCATGCTGCGCAGATGGCGGCGAAACGGAACTTTTGCCAGTCAGATTGCCTTTGCGGCGGGTTAGGAAAATTATTCCTTCCCCTGTCATTCTGGCGCAGTCCGGGGCAACTCCGGCCACTCCTTGATGTGGACGTCGCTCTGCGGATAAGGGATCTGCACGTTGTTTTCGCGGAACAGGTGCCACAGCCGCTTGAGCACGTCCGAACGGACATTGCCGATGCCTTCTTCGGGATCGTCGATCCAGATCTGGATTTCGAACAGGATGGCATTGTCGCCGAAAGCGCTTAGCCAGACCGCCGGTGCGGGACTGGGGAGCACACGCGGCGAATCGCGCACGGCCTGCAGGATCAGGCGCTCGGCGAGGTCGATGTCGGTGCCGTAAGCGACACCGACAGGCACCTTCACGCGCACATCGCGCGAGGAGTAGGACCAGTTCTCGACCTGGTTGACCATGAGGTTTTCGTTCGGAATCAGAAACTCGACCTTGTCGCGGGTGGTTACCGAGACGGCGCGAAGGCCGATCCGCTTGACCTGGCCGACGGTGCCGGTGCTGGCGCCGCCGCCAGCGCTGGTTACCGCGATGACGTCGCCCGGCTTGATCGAGCGGTCCATGAGCAAGATGATGCCGGCGAGCAGATTGCCGAAGGTCTTCTGCAGGCCGAAACCGATGGCAAGGCCAAAGGCGCCGGAAAACACCGCCAGCGCGGTCAGGTCGATGCCGAGAACATCGATGCCGATCAGGACCGATATGGTCCACACCGCGATGCTGACCAGCTTTTCGCCCAGCAGCCGCTGGGTCGGATCGAGCCGGGTGCTCCGGCGGAACATGTGCCGCACGAAGCGGCTGACAAACCGTCCGACAAGGTAGACCATCGCCAGCACGAACAGCACGAGCCCGGCGTGATAGAGCGAAATCCGGGTGTTGCCGTAATCGAAGCCGATGCTGTCAAGCTGCCGGACAAGTTTGGCCCAATCTGCGGGAAAGGTCATCCGGACTCCATCACGGAAAAAGCCTGCGCCAGATCGGCGATCAGGTCGGCGGGATCTTCCAAGCCGATCGACAGGCGGACGCCGAAGCGGTCGGCGCTTTCCATTCCGGCGGAGGGCCAGGGCGTCACGGAACGGTACGCGGCGGGATCGACCGGCACCACCAGGCTCTCGAACCCGCCCCAGCTGTAGCCAATGCCGAACAGGGCGAGCGCGTCGATGAAGCGCGACCGCGCTGCGGCATCACGGCCCTTGAGCACAAAGCTGAACAGGCCGCAGCCGCCGGTGAAATCGCGGCTCCACAGCAGGTGGCCCGGTGAGATCGGCAGCAGCGGGCACATCACCAGCGCGACCTCGGGCCGCGATTGCAACCATTCGGCAATCCGCAACGCGCTTGCCGCCCCGCGCTCCAGCCGCACACCAAGCGTCCGCAGCCCGCGCAGGGCGAGGGCGGCATCGTCGGGCGAGACCACCTGGCCGAGCGCCTGCGCGGTCTTACGGAGCTTCGCATAGAGCTCAGGCCCGGCCGAAGCACTGCCCATCATCAGGTCGGAATGACCCCCGACATGTTTGCTCAGCGACATCACCGCGATATCGCAGCCGCGCGTCAGGGCGGGAAAGCCGAGCGGCGTCGCCCAGGTGTTGTCGATGATCGAGGTCAGCCCGCGCGCCCGCGCGATGGCGGCGAGCGCCGGCACGTCCTGCACTTCCATGGTCAGGCTGCCCGGCGATTCGAGCAGCACCGCGCGGGTACGCTCGCAGATCGCCGCCTCGAAGGCTGCGGTATCGAGCGGATCGAAAAACCGCGTCTCCACGCCGAAATCGCCGAGAAAGCCGCGCGCCAACGACCGGCTCGGGTCATAGGCATTGTCGGTCATCAGCAGCACATCGCCCGGCCGCAGTACGGCAAGCAGCGATCCGGCGACGGCGGCGAGGCCGGAGGGGTAGAGCATGGTTCCCGCCGCGCCCGGCTCCAGCTCGGTCAGCGCCTCGGCCAGCGCCCATTGCGTGGGCGTGCCGCGGCGGCCGTAGAAGAAGCGGCCGTCCTGATTGGTCTTGGAGCCCTCGGCAAGCGCTGCCATATTCTCGTAAAGTATCGTGCTGGCGCGCCACACTGGCGGATTGACGACAGGCCCCGTCCATTCCGCCCGCCGCCCCGCAGTGACGAGGCGGGTGGCGGGGGATTGCTCGTCGGTCGGATTTTTAGCCATTGCGCCTTGCAGTTCCCCGCCCGCTTGCGGGAGGGGTCAGGGGTGGGAGCGTGACCGAAATGAAGCCACGGTTTCAGCAGGGTCGTGCTTACCCACCCCGAGCCTCTCCCGCAAGCGGGAGGGGAGACCGCCGCAGTTCGGCAGGAGGTTATCCCATCGCGGGCAACGGTCGAGCGCCAATCACGCGGTCAGAGCGAGTTCGCGCTGGCCGATCTGCGAATAGAGCCGCGGGCCGAGGTCGAGGCGAAACGGTTTGAGCGCCGCTCCCGGATTGGCCTGGGTCTCGCCGATCACGAAGGTGCGGCTGACAACCAGCGGCGGTGCGCCGCTGCGCAGAGCTTCCACCCGGAAACGGGCCAGCGGGACAAACAGCGAGGCGTTGCCGTTGCGGATTGGCAGGATCGCCGCCAGCGGCAGCCGCAGTTCGCCCGACAGCGTCAGGCTTTCGCCCGGCGCAAGGGTATCGAGCCGGTGCAGCGGCTTGATCGACTGCCCGGCAATTTCCAGCTGCGAGCGGGCTGACAGCGAAGCGTGAGCGCCGATCATGTCGCCGCCGACGCTGACCGGTCCCAACGGCGCATCGCCGTTGTTGGTGACCACCAGCTCGTAATTGAGCACGGTATTGAGCAGCGTCGCGCTCATCTTGCGCGCCGCCAGGGTGATTTCCAGCGGATTGACGAGCACACCCAGCGCCGGGCGTGCAGCGGCATATTCCCGCGGAGCATCGGCTTGCGGTGCGGCGGCAAATGCGCCAGTCAGATCCGCAACTTCCGCCAGCCCGGTTTCGGCCAACACCTTGCCGACGTCGAATTCCGGCGCCTCATCCGCAATACGCGGCGCGGCGGTTACCGGAGCCGGCATCACCGGTTTCGCAACCGCCGGTCGGGGCATTCTGGGTGCTGAAGGCCTGGCAACAGGCTTTGGCGCCTCGGCAAAATCGCGATGGTCGGCGTGGGTTTCGGCGATGCCCGCGAGCCGGCGCAGCGGTATTTTTTGGAACAAATATGCCAGACCGGCACCGAGCAGGAAGGCGAGGCCGACCAGCCAGGGCCAGAATTCCAGGGCCTGATTGGCCAGCCGCTCCCGGGCCGAGTGGACCTGCCAGTTGCTCGGGGCCAGCTGCGCCGCTGACGGTAGCGAAGCCGGGGAGTTTGACACCTGGTTTGGGGGACTTGGCGCGGCAGAAGGCGCGGTTCGAGGCAAAGGCGGCATAACCGCTCCCGCCGGTCTTGCCGTGCCGCCCGTCCCTCTGTCAGCGATAGGCCCTTGGGACCGCGGAGGCCGTGCCGATGTGACTAGGGGTGCAGGGCTGGCCGCCGGGTCAGCCGCTGGCGTGGGCTCCGGGCCGGGCGCCTCGGCACCGTCCTGCGCTCCTTGTGCGGCTGGTACCGACCGTACTGCCGGAACATCCTCATCGACCGGCCCTTGTGGGCGCGCTGTCGGAGACGCGCTCGGCAGCCGGTAGTCGCTGACCGAGGGCAGCGCGTCCTGCGCGGGCGCGGCGGTTGCTCCTGCCAGAGCAAGGACCAGCCCCGCCAGCAGTGCCGCATTCACCCGCAACTTGATCCTGAGCCCATAGTGCCGCATTGCTCACGCTCTACCATTCGGTCGTCCGGGATGAATATAGCCTGTGAACCCCTTGCGGCCAACACGTCACTTGTGCACCGCGCGTGACCGGGGCAATGGTTGTGACATGAACGACACACCGCCCGGCGACCCGTCCGGAAATCCGGCCCACCTCGGGCGCCAGAGCACGCTACCCCGGTCGCCGCAAGAGGCGGTTCTGGATTACCTGGCCAATCCGCGCCAAAACGCCCTGTATATGGTGCGCTTTGCCGCACCGGAATTCACCTCGCTCTGCCCGGTGACCGGCCAGCCCGATTTCGCGCATCTGGTCATCGACTACGCACCCGGTGAGAGCATCGTTGAATCGAAGAGTCTCAAGCTGTTCCTCGGCTCCTTCCGCAACCATGCCGGTTTCCACGAGGATGTGACTGTCGGCATCGGCCAACGGCTCCTTGCCGAAATGCAACCCCGCTGGCTGCGGATCGGCGGCTATTGGTATCCGCGCGGGGGCATACCGATCGACGTCTTCTGGCAGTCCGGCCCGGCGCCGGAAGGGCTGTGGGCGCCGGATCAGGGCGTCGCGGGATATCGCGGGCGGGGGTAAATCCCAAGTTTGCCGGCCCGGGGGGTCAAACGGGGCGGTCGCCCGCCAGCGTGATCCGGCGCATCACCCGGCGGAAGCCGTGGTAGTCGTTGACCGGATTGTGCTGCGCCGCGCGGTTGTCCCAGAAGGCGAGGCTGCCTGGCCGCCAGCTGAAGCGGCAGGTGAATTCGGGGCGCACCTGGTGGTGGAACAGATATTCCAGGATCGGCGCGCTCTCGGCTTCGGTCATGCCTTTGAAATGCGAGGTGTGGGCGACGTTGACATAGAGCGCGCGGCGGCCGGTTTCAGGATGGGTGCGCACCGCCGGGTGTTCCGCGACAAGATCATGCGCCCCGGCATCGTCGCCGGCATTGCGGATCATGTCTTCCCGGGTTTTGGAGACATCGGCCTTGACCGAGGTGCTGACCCCGGACAGCCCATCGAGGAACTGGCGCAGCGGCGCGGACAGGCTTTCGTAGGCGAGGTACTGATTGGCGAACAGCGTGTCGCCGCCGTGGGGCGGCACTTGCAACGCATAGAGCATCGAGCCCATCGGCGGGGTCTCCAGATAGGTCGTGTCGGAATGCCAGATGCCGCCGAAGTTGGCCCTCTCATGCTCCTGCTTGACGATTTCGGTAATGTACGGAAATCCTTCAATGCCTTTGATCATCGGATATTCGACCGGCGTGCCGAAGGCCTTGGCGAAGGTCATGTAAGTTTCGGGTGTCAGCTGCTGATCGCGGAAGAAGATTACCAGATAATCGAGCAGCGCCCGGCGCATCGCGGCGACGTCATCCGGTGCGAGCGGCTGGCTGAGATCGATCCCGCCCACTTCAGCGCCCAGCGCCCCGGCTATCGGTGTTACGGTGATGCTGCTCATCGCGCCCCTCGGATTGATCTGCCCGGGCTTTGCCACATCTTGCCCTATGGCGTGAACCCCAATTTCGCAATACGCGGTCGCAGTTCGATCGCGGGAGTATGCCGGGAGGTTAGGGCCGACGTATCAGGCGGAGGACTGAGCCTGGCAGTTGTCGTGCGCGACTTCAAGTTTGGTCTCGCGGTAAGCGACGAAGGAGCCGCTGCGCGAATCGAGGAAGCCGGCACCGATCTTGCTAGCAAAGCGCCTGGCGGTTTGCAGATCGTTGTACCATTTGCCGCAGCGGTGCGGTGTGACAAAGCGATAATGTACCATACGCTTGGCGAAATGCACGATAGCTGGGTGAGTTCCCAGCGCGTACCGAATTAATGCGGGCGAAATGCGGCACTTGGACGACAAATGGAAAAGGGCGGCCCGATTGCCGGACCGCCCCTGGGTGTTCCAATTCGTCGGACAATCAGCGTGAATAGAATTCGACCACCAGATTGGGTTCCATCCGCACCGGATAAGGAACTTCGTCGAGCGTCGGCACGCGCACGAAAGTTGCCTTCTCGGTGCCGTCCTGGGCGACATAGTCGGGCACTTCGCGCTCGGCGAGTGACTGGGCTTCGGCAACCAGCGCCATTTCCTTGGCCTTGTTGCCCAGCGTGATGATGTCGCCGGGAAACACGCGGCGGCTGGCGACATTGCACTTCACCCCGTTGACCCGGATGTGGCCGTGGCTGACGATCTGGCGCGCGGAGAAAATCGTCGGCGCGAATTTGGCGCGATAGACGATCATGTCCAGACGCTGCTCGAGCAGGCCGATCAGGTTCTGACCGGTATCGCCCTTCATGCGGCTGGCTTCCTGGTAGGTGCGCTTGAACTGCTTTTCGGTGACATCGCCGTAATAGCCCTTGAGCTTCTGCTTGGCGCGCAGCTGGATGCCGTAATCCGACACCTTGCTCTTGCGGCGCTGGCCGTGCTGGCCGGGACCATAGGAGCGGCGATTGAACGAACTTTTCGGACGGCCCCAGATGTTCTCACCCATCCGGCGATCAAGCTTGTACTTCGATGCATGGCGCTTCGACATGGCGCGTTAATCCTTCAATTGCTGCCGGGGCGGGACGCCCAGGCTGTGAAGAACGCAGGCAGGAAATGCCCACGCTCAAGGCCCGGAACCGCACCAAACCGCCAATATGCGAAATGCGACCGCTGCTTCACCGGGGTGCAGGGTCAATTGCGAAGGCGGGCGCTTAGCCGCAGGCGGCGCGAAGGTCAACCTTCATCGGGGGCAGGTACAGGGCAATCGCATTTCAAAATAGTGCTAGCAGTTTGACGAGATAGTCATTGCTCCATGCGGCTCGTTTGAGTTTGACGCGGAGGGAGCCTTTGGCGGG
>JAYVWX010000252.1:0-5130 GCA_043785715.1 Novosphingobium sp.
CAGCCATAGGTGGCAAGCTCTTCCGCGCCCAATGTCGCCATCGCCTGCCACAGGCGCGGATTGGCTGGCGCGGTGCTGCCGTGCTGGCTTGAGGGGATAGCGGCAAAACAGCCGTGCCCGCCGCTCAGCCCGAGGAACACCAGTTCGGCGTCGGGGTCGGCCTCGGCCAGCGAGCCCCAGCTCAGGCAATTGTCTTCGGTAATCACCGGGTCCAGACCGTCGAGCCGCAGCAGCCGCGCCTGGCGCGTCATCAGCTTGGCGAGAGCATCCGGGCTCTGGCGGATGTGGTCCGCCCGGTCGAGCTGCGAGCCGGAGAAGGCGACGTCCAACCCGCTCACAGGCTGCGCTCCCCGAGCACGGCGATATCCCCGGCAAGCGCCTGCTGATATTCGGGCAACAGCGACAGCGCGTTGGGCGGCATGAACTGCACAAAGATCGAGGAGCGAATACCGCGCCCCATGTCCACCATCCCCACCGTGCCCGCCGCTCCGGCCCAGCCGAAGATGCCGGCCTCCTTGCCGATGCCGACCCGCCCGCCCGCGCCGAAATTGCTGACCGGCCCCATGATCGTTGGCCCGGCCACGCCTGCGGGCAGCAGATTGCCGGTGCCGGTCCGCACCGCTTGTTCGCTCATCACGCGGGTGCCGCCGATTTGGCCCAAGCTGGCGAGCATCTCGAGGAAGCGGTCGTAATCGCGCGGGCTGCTGACCAGGCCGGAACCGCCGAAGGGGAAGGCCGGCTTGTCGAGATAGATGGAATCCGCCCCCGCATCGATCGGCACGAGGGTTCCGGCGACGGCGGCGTAATTCGTCGTCAGCCGCTTCGCCTCATTGGCCGGCACCTGGAACCAGGTGCTGGTCATGCCGATCGGCGCGAAAATGCGCTGGGCGAGATAGTCGTCGAAGGCGATGCCGGAGACGACTTCGATGACCCGGCCCAAGAGGTCGAGCCCGACCGAATAGCTCCACTGCGTGCCCGGCTCATAGACCAGCGGCATTTCGGCGAGACGGTCGGCGAATAATTGCAGACTGGGAACCGGCTTGCCGCGCTCAAGCCCCGGGAACGGCGTGCGGCTGATCTGACCGGAAATCAGCCCCGCATCCTCATAGGCGGCCTTGATCGGGCCGCGCTGGATGATCGTATAGGCCAGCCCCGAAGTGTGGGTCAGCAGATGGCGGATCGTGATCGGCGTTTTGGCCCGGCACAGATCGGTGATCGACCCATCCGGGGTGACCTGAACCTGCATATGGGCGAATTTCGGCAGGATGTCGGACAGCGGCTGGTCCAAACTCAACTTGCCCTCATCGATCAGCATCATTGCCGCCATGCCGGTGATCGGCTTGGTCATCGAATAGATGCGGAACAGGCTGTCCGGCGTCACCGGATCGGCATCGAGGAAACCTTCGCTGCCCCGCGCGACAAATTGCGTCGGCCGGCCAGGCAGGCCAAGCGCGGTGACGATGCCAGGAAACTTGCCGGGGCCAACCCAGCGCGCAACCAGCGCAGTGACGTTGGGCATGAGATCGGGCCGCACACTCGCGAAGGCGAGACGCGGCGAGAGCAGCGCTCCCATCGATGCATAGCCGCCCATCCGCAGTAGCTCGCGCCGCGCCAATTGTGACCTAGCCAGTTCCATGCTCATCCGTATCCGTCTCCCCTTGCGGCCAAAGCCAGCCGCGCCGCCTTGGCGAACAGCGTCGGCAGTCCCGCCTCGGCCAGCTTCGACAGCGGCCACCATTCGCCCGGTGCGCCGCTCTCGCCCGCCGCCAGCCTATCGCAATCGCCGCCCGAATACAGCGCCAACTGCATCTCCAGCGCAAAATGGGTGAAGCCGTGCTGAACCACGCCCCCCCTATCCCATGGCCCGGCCAGCGGCGGCTCGCCCGAGCCATCGGCGCGCGCGCTCCAGCCGTCATCGGGCAGTGCGCGCATGCCGCCGAGCATGCCCCGGCCGGGCCGCTGCACCAGCCACACCGCGCCGCCGCGCTCGATCCAGAAGGCGCGGCCCTGGCGTTCGGGTTTGACGCTCTTGGCGGGCTTCACCGGATAGCGCTGGGGATCGCCGGCAAGCAAGGCGGCGCAATCGCCGGACAGCGGGCAGAGCATGCAGCGCGGACCCCGCGTCGTGCAGATGGTCGCGCCGAGGTCCATCATCGCCTGGGCGAAGTCGCCGGCACGCATCTGGGGCGTGATAGTATCGGCGGCAGCGCGAATCGCGGCTTTGCCCGCCGGCAGCGGCGCGTCGATGGCGAACAGCCGGGCCACCACTCGCTCGACATTGGCGTCGACCACCACCGCGCGCGCGCCGAACGCAATCGCCGCTACCGCCGCCGCGGTATAGGCGCCAAGGCCCGGCAATTCCCGCAGGCCCGCTTCAGTCTCCGGAAATACCCCGCCCCGTCCCGCGACTTCGCGCGCGCAGGCCAGCAGATTGCGCGCGCGGGCGTAGTAACCAAGTCCTGCCCAGGCGGCCATCACCTCGGCATCCTCAGCCGCAGCCAGAGCCGCGACGGCCGGCCAGCGGGCGGTGAAGCGCGCGTAATAGGGGATAACCGCCGCCGCCGTGGTCTGCTGCAACATCACTTCCGAAAGCCAGACGCGGTAGGCGTCAGGCAGCGGCGCGCCGGGCGGCGCGCGCCACGGCAGCACCCTGGCATGGCGGTCGTACCAGGGCAGCAAGGCGGCGGCGTGGTTCATTTGGGGGCTATGGCATTGCCCCGGTTCCAGTTAAAGGCCTCCCTATGGCACGGGACGGGATCGACAAGCCGGGCAAAGCCCAACCAGCGCCGCCCCGCCGCTTCGAGCGGCCGCGCGGCGGGCCGGCGCGCGCGATTGCCGAACTGATGCCCGAAGTCGGTCGCACCGCCTTCCGCCGCTTCGGCTTCGTCCAGTCGAGCGTCGTCACCCGCTGGCCCGAGATCGTCGGGTCGCGCCACGCCCGCGTCTGCGCGCCCGAGGCGATCCGTTTCCCCCCCGGCGAAAAGACCGAGGGCATTCTGCAGCTGGTCGTCGTGCCCGCGCATGCGCCGATCATCCAGCATGTCATCCCGGAAATCATCGAACGGGTGAACCGCTTTTTCGGCTATAAGGCTGTCGCCCGGGTCAAGCTGCGGCAAGGCGAGGTCAAGCCGCCGCGTGCAGAGGAAAAGCCGGGCGCGCCGCCGTCGCTGCGGCCGATCCCGCTGGAACTGGGCGAAAGCCTGCGCGATATCGGCGACCCCGAACTGCGCGCCGTGCTCGAATCGCTGGCGCGCAGCCTGGGCTCGCAGGAAAAGGACTAGACCATGCGCGTGACCAGACTGGCCGCCTTGACCGCCGGCATCCTGCTATCGGGTGGCAGCGCCGGCGCGGCGCCGTCCAACTGGAATGCGACTGTCCGCGTCACCCCCAGCGGCAGCCATGTGCTAGGCAATCCCGCAGCAACGATCAAACTCACCGAATATATCAGCTACACCTGCTCGCACTGCGCTGACTTCGACCGCGTGGCCAACGATCCGCTGCGGATGTATTTCGTCATGCCAGGCAAGCTGTCGGTCGAGGTGCGTCATCTGGTGCGCGATCCGATCGACCTGACCGTGGCGATGCTGACCAATTGCGGGGCACCGGGGAAATTCCACGGCAACCATACCGCCTTCCTGCGCAGCCAGTCGCGCTGGATCGCCATCGCCAGCACTGCCAGCGCCGGCCAGCAATCGCGCTGGACAGCCGGCAATGCGGCGGCGCGGCGCCGCGCCATCGCCAGCGATTTCGGATTTTACGCGATCATGCAAGGCCGCGGCTATGACCGGCCCGCCGCCGACCGCTGCCTCGCCGACAACGCCATGGCGCAGCGGCTCGCCCAGCAGACCGCCGAGGCCGCGCGACTCGGCATCGACGGCACCCCCGGCTTCCTGCTCAATGGCGAGGTTCTGGCCGGCACGCATGACTGGGAGACGCTCCAAACCCAGCTGAAGGCGCGCGTGACCGCCCCTCCCCCGTGAATCTGTGGAGATATCGGGCCGCTTGCCGCCGCTTCGCTACTAACCCGTCCACGCCTCGTCTAGCGCAGGTGTTTCGGACGAACAAGGATCACCGGCTGATGTCATTGCACTCACTTCGCCGCATTGTGATGGGCGCTGCCGCCCTGCCGCTGGCGCTAGGCCTCGCCGGCTGCGGCAAGGAGAAGGCGGCCGATACGCCGTCACTGTCCGGCAGTCCGATCGCCAGCATCGCCCCGCCCGCCGGTCAAGCCTGGGCCGATGTCGTCACCAAGACGCCCGAGGGCGGCTACCGCATGGGCAATCCCGCCGCGCCGATCAAGTTGGTCGAATACGGCTCGCTGACCTGCCCGCACTGCGCCGAAGTCGCGGAAAAGGGATCGGCGGAATTGCGCGACAAATTCGTCGCCAGCGGGCGCGTCAGCTTCGAGTTTCGCAATTTCGTGCGCGACCCGATCGATCTGACCGCCGCGCTGTTGACCCGCTGCGGCACGCCGGAAGGCTTCTTCGCACGCACCGACCAGGCCTTCACCAACCAGCCGGTGATGCTCGCGAAGGTGCAAAAGGTCGGCGAGGCGGCCTACACCGCCGCGATGCAGCGGCCGGACGACCAGCGCCTGCTTGCCATGGCTGAGCTGACCGGCCTCACCGATTTCTTTGCCGCGCGCGGGATCGCCAGGGATCAAGCCGCGGCCTGCCTGACCAATACCGCAGAAGCGCAGGCGCTGGCCAAGCGGACCCAGGACCAGAGCACCGAATTCAAGATCGAAGGCACGCCAACTTTCCTGGTCAATGGCGAGACGATCGGGTCGATGGGCTGGGAAGAGCTGCGCACCAAGCTGCAGACAATGGGCGCTCGCTAAGGTGAGTGCCGGGCCCCGGATCGGCTGATGCAGATCAAGCGGCTCAAGCTCAGCGGCTTTAAAAGCTTCGTCGAGCCGGCCGAACTGCGCATCGAGCCGGGATTGACGGGCGTTGTCGGCCCCAACGGCTGCGGCAAATCGAACCTGCTCGAAGCGATCCGCTGGGTGATGGGCGAATCGAGCCCGAAATCGCTGCGCAGCGGCGGCATGGACGATGTCATCTTCGCCGGCACCGCCCAGCGCCCGGCGCGCGATTTCGCCGAAGTCGTACTGCTCGCCGAAGCTGCCGA
>JAYVWX010000253.1:0-5231 GCA_043785715.1 Novosphingobium sp.
CAGAGCGGCAGCGATGTAGGTCAATCGCGACCGAAACTGATAAAAACAATGCGTTTCAGCGCCCTACACCCACCCGCGCACAGATCTCTTAAGGCTGGCCGACGGTAGCGAGCGACGGCCTGAATCATATCCGATCCGATTTGCACGCAACATAAGTCACGTCGGGCTGGATGCGAACGATGTGCCAACGCCACCTCCAACATGCTGCCAAACACATTGGTTCAGTGGCTGACCGCCCTGTCCAGAACTACCCGCGCACAGGTCTCATCAGAACCAGCGCCGGTACCATGGCTTGCGGATCGGGGCCGACCCAAGCCGATCGCCCACGCCCTCGGCCCTGGCGGCACGCAACTCCGCCGCGTGCGCGCGGTCTTGGGCCCGGTCGAGTTCTTCGTCCCGCACCCGCGAGGTTTTCACCACGCGATAGCTGCGCCGCTGATGGCCGCTGGCGAAAATAGCGAGCAAGCCGCCAATAATCGCGAGGTTCTTCATCGCCTGGATCGCCTGCATCGGATCGCTGACCTCCCCGTGAAAATACTGGATGGTAAGCAGCACGAAGCCGGCCAGCAGCAGCGGCATAATGCGGGGCAAGATGCCAATTGCCAGGCACGCGCCCGCCACCAGTTCGAAAATTCCGGTTGGCATGGCCAATTGCGCCGGCAGGCCGACCGCAGAAATCATCGCGCCGGTCTGCTCGGCATCCCGCAGTTTGTGCACCCCGGAAACGATGAACAGGATCGCCATCAAAATGCGGCTGATCACAAGTGCAAAGGTCGCCATGGCACTCTCCTGCAGGGCGGTAATAGCTGGGTTACAGGGTTAAACCGGATTGGCGCGGTGTAGTTCCGTCCGCCTTACCGGGGCGGCATTACAACTTCGGCAGCGTCACGCCCTTCTGGCCCATGTATTTTCCCGCCCGGTCGGCGTAGCTGGTCTCGCAAGGCTCGTTACCCTGGAGGAACAGGAACTGGCAGGCGCCCTCATTGGCATAGATCTTGGCCGGCAGCGGCGTGGTGTTGGAAAACTCCAGCGTGACATGGCCTTCCCAGCCGGGCTCGAGCGGGGTGACGTTGACGATGATGCCGCAGCGCGCATAGGTCGATTTGCCCAGGCAGATCACCAGCACATCGCGCGGCACGCGGAAATATTCGACCGTCCGGGCCAGCGCGAAGCTGTTGGGCGGGATGATGCAGACGTCGGTCTTGCGGTCGACGAAGCTGTTCGGATCGAAGTCCTTGGGATCGACCACCGAGGAATTGACGTTGGTGAAGATCTTGAACTCATCGGCCACCCGGGCGTCGTAGCCGTAGGACGACAGCCCGTAGGAAATACAGCCCTCGCGCCGCTGACTTTCGACGAACGGTTCGATCATGCCGGTCTCGCGGGCCTGCTGCCTGATCCAGATGTCGCTGAGAATCGCCATGCGGCTTGATTGCGGATGGCGCGGCCCCCGGCAAGGGTCAGAACCCGTGATACTCCCGGTACCACCGCACAAAGTTGGGGACACCGACATCGATGCTTGTCGTTGGCGCAAATCCCAGATCGCGCTGGATCGCGGTGATATCGGCGAAGCTCTGGCGCGCATCGCCCGGCTGCATCGGCAGCAGTTCCAGCTCCGCCTTGCGCCCGCATTCCCCCTCGAGAATTTCGACCACCCGCATCAGATGTTCCGACTTGTGGTTGCCGATGTTGTACAGCCGGTGCGGCTTCAGGCTGCCGCCCGCCTTTTCCAGTCCGTCATCGGGCGCCGGATTGTCGAGACATGACACCACTCCCGTCACGATATCGTCGATATAGGTGAAATCGCGCCACATATCGCCGTGGTTGAACACCGGGATCGGCTCGCCCGCCATGATTTTCCGGGTGAAAATCCACATCATCATGTCCGGGCGCCCCCAAGGGCCATAGACGGTGAAGAACCGCAGCCCGGTGAGCGGCAGGCGGTAGAGATGGGCGTAGGTTTCGCTCATCAGCTCGTCCGCCTTCTTGGTCGCGGCATAGAGCGAGAGCGGGTGATCCACCCGGTCCTCCACGGCAAACGGCAGCTTGGTGTTGCCGCCATAGACCGAGGATGAGCTGGCATAGACCATATGCTCGACCTGCCGGTGCCGCGCGACTTCGAGCATGTTGAGATGGCCGACGAGATTGGCTTGCACATAGGCATGCGGGTTCTCGATCGAATACCGCACGCCCGCCTGGGCGCCGAGATGGACAATGCGGTCGAACCGCGATCCTTCCAGCGCAGTGGTCAGGCCAGGATAGTCGGCGAAATCCTGGCGGTGGAAGGTGAAGCGGTTGCCGCCGGCCTCGCGCAGTCTGGCCAGCCGCGCCTCCTTGAGCCGCACATCGTAATAGTCGTTGACGCAATCGACCCCGATAACGATGTCGCCCCGCGCCAGCAGGCGCTGGCTTACGCTGTAGCCGATGAAGCCGGCGCCGCCGGTGATGAGTACGCGCATGTCCGTATTTTCCGATCCTGTCCCGCGCAGCTACACGACAGGCTCTTATTTCATGGTTAAGCTGTCCAGGCTAAAGCCATTTGCCATGACCGCCAACCCTATCCGGCCCGCCACCATCCTCGTCGTCTTCGGCACCCGACCCGAGGCGATCAAGTTGTTTCCGGTCGTCGCTGCACTCAAGGCGGACCCACGCTTTTATTGCCAAGTCTGCGTCTCCGCCCAGCATCGCGGTCTGCTCGACCAGGTGCTGGAGATCGCCGGGATCGTGCCCGATTTCGATCTCGATGTGATGCAGCCCGACCAGACGCTCGATGCGCTGACCACCAGCCTGCTCAGCGGCCTCGGCCGGGTGATGGACCAGGTGAAGCCCGACCGGGTGATGGTCCAGGGCGATACCGCCACGGCGATGTGCGGCGCGCTAGCGGCCTATTACCGCAAGGTGCCGGTCGATCATGTCGAGGCGGGTCTGCGCTCGGGTAACATCTACCACCCCTGGCCCGAGGAGATTAACCGCAAGATCATCGGCGCCATCGCCAGCCTGCATTTCGCGCCCACCGAAACCTCGGCGGCGGCGCTGCGGGCGGAGAATATTGACGCCGCACGGGTGCATGTCACCGGCAACACGGTGATCGACGCGCTGCACTGGGTGAGCGCCAGGATCGCCGCCGAACCCGCGCTCGCCTCGGGCCTGACGGAGCTGGAAGCCCGCTTCGCCGGCAAGCGCATCATCGGCGTCACCAGCCACCGGCGGGAAAACTTTGGCGGCGGGCTCGAAGCGATAGCCGAGGCGATCCGGCAAATTGCGCTGCGCGATGACGTCGCGCTGATCTTCCCGGTGCATCCCAATCCCAATGTGCGGCGGGTGATGGAGGCGGCGCTTGGCGGTCTTGCCAATGTCGCGCTGATCGAACCGCTCGGCTATACTGATTTCGCCCGGCTCCTGGGCTTGGCCGAGATCATGCTGACCGACAGCGGCGGCGTGCAGGAAGAAGCGCCGGCGCTCGGCAAGCCGGTGCTGGTGATGCGCGAGACCACCGAACGTCCCGAAGGCGTCACAGCCGGCACCGCCAGGCTGGTCGGCACCGATACCGCCCGTATCGTTACCGAAATTTTCACCTTGCTCGACGATAAGGTGGCCTACGAAGCCATGGCGCGCGCACACAACCCGTTCGGGGACGGGAATGCCGCGGGCCGGATTGTGGAGCTGCTGGGGCATGAAATCGGACACGAAGCCTGACGTTTGCGTCGTCGGGCTGGGCTACATCGGGCTGCCGACCGCGGCGATCATCGCCCGCGCCGGCTGCAAAGTGCTGGGGGTCGATATCTCGCAAAAGGTGGTCGACACGATCAATCGCGGCGAAATCCATATCGAGGAAGTGGATCTTGACGGGCTGGTGCACGGCGTGGTTTCGCGCGGGTTGCTGAGCGCAGCCACCCGGATCGCCCCGGCCGAGGTCTTCGTCATCGCCGTGCCAACCCCGTTCGACAAAAACCACGCGCCCGACATTTCCTATGTGCTGGCGGCGGGCCGCTCGGTCGCGGCGGTGCTGAAGCCGGGCGACATCGTCATCCTCGAATCGACCTCGCCGGTCGGCACCACCGAGGCGCTGCGCGACCTCATCGCCGGACTGCGCCCCGATCTCAAATGCCCCTGGACCATTGAGAGCCGCACCCGCGAGACGCCCGATATCTCGATCGCCTATTGCCCGGAGCGGGTGCTGCCGGGCAGGATCCTCGAGGAACTGACCAACAATGACCGCTCGATCGGCGGCATCACCCCGCGCTGCGCCCGCAAGGCGCTGGCCTTTTACAAGCGCTTCGTGCGCGGCGCCTGCGTCACCACCGATGCCCGCTCGGCGGAAATGACCAAGCTGGTCGAAAACGCCTACCGCGACGTCAACATCGCTTTCGCCAACGAGCTGTCGATGGTCGCCGACAAGATGGGCCTCGATGTCTGGGAGGTAATCCGTCTCGCCAACCGCCACCCCCGGGTCAACATCCTCACCCCCGGGCCGGGAGTGGGCGGCCACTGCATCGCCGTCGATCCCTGGTTCATTGTCCACGGCGCGCCGGACGACACCCCGCTGATCCGCACCGCGCGGGGGGTCAACGACCGCAAGATTCACCACGTCATTGTCCAGGCCACCGCGCTGGTTGAAGCCAATCCCGGGCTGCGCGTCGCCTGCCTCGGCCTCGCCTTCAAGGCCAACATCGACGACTTTCGCGAAAGCCCGGCCCGGCTGGTGGCGGCGACCCTGGCGCGCAGGTTCGGTGCCCGCATCGAAGTGGTCGAGCCCTATGCTTCGCAATTGCCGATCGAATTCACCGACACCGGCGCCAGCCTGATCGACATCGATACGGCGCTGGAAAATTGCGGCATTTTGATCGTACTGGTCGATCACGATGTGTTCCGCGTCGTGCCGCTGGACGAGCGGGCCGGGAAACTGGTTTATGACACGCGGGGGATTTGGCCGGATCAGCCTGTCGGTACGGGTGAGATTGAGGTAGGGTTGAGGCTGGCGAGTTAGGAGCGCTCGCCTCGCTGGTGGATCCATCGGAATTGCCGCAAAAGCCGATGGCTTCTTGATCCAGACCGACTTCCCCTGAGCGGGGCGAACGGGGCCGTCTCGAACGATAAAGTCTGGCTATCCCTCCGAATCGAGGGCGCGCCAGAAATGCGGGCACCGGTATTTTGCAAGGAATCGTGCGGAAACAAAGGCTTTGGTCCTTGACGCGATTCAATTCATCGCATCATACTCTAATGTTCCCGGC
>JAYVWX010000254.1:0-2611 GCA_043785715.1 Novosphingobium sp.
GTTCGCTGCCGACGCCGGGGCGCGAGCCAATTCAGAAGGTGAAGCGGACCGAGCCCGAGATCGTCCGCCCGTTGATCGACCGCGCCCGGACTAGGCCATTGGCGGGGATCGAACCCTCTTCGGCCTCGGTAAAGCCCTTGGTGTTGAACAGGTTGTTGGCGTTCACCGACAACTGCACCCGCTCAATCGGGCGCACGCTGAGGAACGCGTTGACCTGGGTAAAGGCCGGAAGCTTCAGCTGATTGCTGTCCTGCGTATAGCTGGAGGTAGTGCCGATCGCGCTCGCCCCGACGCTAAACATGCCGCTGGTATATTCCGGCGCTACACGCCAGATCAGTTCGGCCTGGCGCCGCGGCCGGTTGCCAACCACGGTCGGATCGTTCGACGCGACGATCTTGGCCTTGGTGTAGGTCGCATTCGCCGCGAGGCTGAAACCGCCCACGCGGTAGTTTGCCTCCAGTTCGACACCATAGGCGCGGTAAGTGTTCGACGACGAGCGCTGGGTGCTGGCTTCGTAGTTCTGCTCCTGCGTCCGGGCATAGAAGGCGGTGCCGTAGAGGTTCAGGCCGCTGCCCTGGTATTTGACGCCCGCCTCGGCCTGGCGGACGAAATCGACCGCCCTTGCACCGGGCAGCAAGGCGCCGGACGTGGGGCTGGTATTGCCGCCGAACACAAAGCGATCGGCATTGGCGCGTCCGCCGCGGCTGTAGCGCGCGAACACCGACAGTTCGGGCGCCAGACGGTAATTTGCCCCCAGCGAATACGACAGGTAATTATAGCTGTAGTTCACCGGACGCTGAGCGGCAGGAATGACGGTGGTCTGCTGCTCGGGCACCGAGATCGAACCGTTGCCATCGACATCAGTCGGCACGACCGGCCCATCGCCGACGACGAAGCCCTTGGCACTGCCGAAATCGTAGCGGATGCTGCCGTCGAGCGTCAGCTCGCCGGCGTTAAAGGTCAACGATGCAAAGGGTGCATTGGTATCGAAATCAAGCCGATAGGAGCGGCGGCAGCAATTGCCGAAGAACGCTGCGCCATACGCGGTCAGGCCGCCGTCGGTGACCTTGCCGAGCGGATTGGTCGCGCTGACGAAGGCGGCGTTGCGCACGTCGAGCAGCGCAGCGTTGTCGCCTTTGGCCTCGAGCAGATACGACGACCAGGTCCAGTCCATGTCGATCGTCTGGCGCGACTTATAGAAGCCGACAGACAAATCGATCGTGCCGCCGCCGGTGTCGAAACGGTGGCTGAGGCGGAGATCGTTGGTGATGTTGTCCAGGCTGTTCAGTTTGGTGTTGAACAGCACGATGCCGATGGCGTTGATCGCTGACGGGTCAGCGATCTGGCTGCCCGCATTCGGGCCGGTTGCATAGAACAGCGTCGATCCGGCCAGCGCCGGACGCGTCGTCACCGGAATGGTCACGGGCACCGGATTGATCGTGTCGCGCGCGATGTTGGCGACGGTATTGGCAAGCGTCTGTCCGGTGTCGGCGGTTGCCGGGAACGGCGAGTTGAAACGTCCGCTGATGTCGGCGTAGCGGAACTTGTTGTTGACCGTCCAGCCGTCGGCGACGTCGAACTGTCCCTCGAAGCCGAACGCCTTGACGACCGGATGCATACCGTCGCGGATGTCGTCGGTTTCGCGGTTGTTGTTGCCGTCAAGCGTCACTGCGCGGGTGAAAAAGACCGAGTGGATCGTGTCCTGGTTCGGACTCAGCCCGGGCAGAGCAGTGTAGGTCGGGCTGCCGTTCGATCCCGTCACCCGCACCGGGCTCGGCAGATAGGCAATGGCGCGGTCATCGAGATACTTGAAATTGAGCCGCAGAAATCCGCCGTCGAAGGTTTTGGTGATGTTGCCCTTGATCTGGCCGCCCTTGTTGCCGTCATAGCCGGCGCGGCGCGGGCCTTCGCCAACCCGGTAGAAGCCGCCGGCGTTGAATGTCAGCGAGTCGCTCAGGTGCCCGCCGTAATTGGCGTCGAGACGGTATTCACCGTAGTCGAGGCCGACAGTGCCCTGGATCGATCCGCCATCGGTCTGCCCGGTCTTCGAGATCAGGTTGATCACGCCGCCCGGCGAATTCGACGCGAAGGTCGAGGCCGAGCCGCCGCGGACCGCTTCAACCCGCGCCACGGTCGCATCCGAGCGCAAGAAGATGTCAGCGTTGCCGAAGGCGATGTCGCCGAACTCAAGGATTGGCAGCCCGTCTTCCTGCAACTGCAGGAACTTGGCGCCGCCCGTAGAAATCGGAATGCCGCGCGACTGGATATTGGCATTGCCCTCGCCGCCGGACGATTCGGAACGGATGCCGGGCAGGCTGCGGAACAGTTCGGCTGCGGAACGGGGCGCGGCATTGGCGATGGCATCGGCGTTCAGCGAACTCACCGAGACCGAGCTGTCGAGGCGGTTCTGGCTGCGCGCAACAGCAGTGACGATGATGTCATCATTGTTCGTTGCATGGGCCTCGGCCGGCGCGGCGGCGGCTGCCGCCTCCTCGCTTTGCGCCCAAGCCGGAACCGACATCGCTGCGAGCGAAACCGAGCCAAACAACGCGGTGGTTCGAATTTTCATTGCCCATCTCCCATAGCCGGGTCCGCTGTGGCGGCCTCGTGA
>JAYVWX010000255.1:0-4337 GCA_043785715.1 Novosphingobium sp.
CCGCCGAGGCGGAAGCCAACTACTATGCAGCCAGCGAGGACCTCGATATGGTCGCATGACCCAAATGAAACCGCCTCCGGAAAACCCGGGACGCTTCACTTTGTGACTATGGCGAGCGCCTCCAAGGTTGGGAATTTGTATCCCCACTGCAACCGTGACGTGCGCTATGCCCGGCTATGACCCTGAGCGTGCATCATGCACAGTGACAGGAGTCAAACCCGTGAAGAATATTGCCATGATACTTTCGCTTACCGCCGCCACGCTCGTCGTCCCGCAGTTCGCCAATGCCAAACCGGCGGGCGTGACGATGGTCCAGGCCCGTGCGATAGCGCTTCATGCGGCACCCGGGCGCATCGAGAAGGCCGAACGCGAGCGCGAAGGCGGTGGCCTGCGCTATTCGTTCGACATACGGCAGGGCAATCGAATCCATGAAATCGGTGTCGACGTCTCCACCGGTCGGATCGTTGAGGACAAATTCGAACCTCTGAACGCCAGGGACTAAGCGAAAAGGTGATGCGCATCCTGCTGGCAGAAGATGATGACGATACTAGGCACTTCGTCGAGCGTGGTCTCGGTGAGCTGGGCCACAACATCATAGTGGCAGCGAACGGGGAGGATGCGCTTCATCTCGGACTAACCGAGACCATCGACGTCATCATTCTCGACCGGATGATGCCTACCCTCGACGGATTTTCGGTGCTGAAAAGATTGCGGGCCGGGGGCATTGCTGCGCCGGTGCTGATGCTGACTGCACTTGGCCGCATCGAAGACCGCGTTGACGGGCTCGAAGCCGGAGCTGACGACTATCTGGTCAAGCCCTTCGCCTTCAGTGAACTTGCCGCCCGCATCCAGGCGCTTGGTCGGCGCACCGCTCCCGCAGGCGTTGCCACCAAGCTGGCGGCGGGTGGCATCGAGATGGACCTGCTGGCCCGTGAAGTCCGGCGGGAGGGCAAGCCGGTGATGCTCCAGCCCCGCGAATTCCGTCTGCTAGAAGAACTTATGCGTAACGCTGGCCAATTCGTCACCCGCACCATGCTGCTTGAACGCATCTGGGACTTCCACTTCGATCCGCAGACGAAGATTGTCGAAACCCACATGAGCCGGCTGCGCACCAAGCTCAATGAGGGCGATCTTCCAGACGCCATCGAGACAGTGCGCGGTGTTGGCTACCGGCTGCGCGCCATATGAGGCTGTTACCGCGCAGTGCTGCGAACCGCATCGCGCTTATCGGCTTCCTTGGCTATGCGGTGGCAACCGTCGCGCTTGGTGCTGGGGTTCTCTTTGCCACGCACGCTGCCTTCTCGCGCCAGATCGACGCCAATATCGAACAGACCTCCGATGCCTTGCAGGTGGAATATCGCGGCGACGGCCTGAGCGGCGTGATCGATGCGATCTCGCAGCAGCGAGGACCCGGTCCGATTTCGCTCGGGACAGCGCTATTCGCACCGGACGGACACCGAATTGCAGGCAATCTCAGGACCACGATGCCCGGACCGGGATGGCGGCAAATTATCTTCTTCGATCCAGTCGAGGGACCCGATCCAGCTCGGGCTAAGGTCACGGTTCTGCCTAACGGATACCGGATGGTTGTCGCCGCCGATCTTGAAGCACTTGAGGCAATCGACCGGACGATCCTCGGCATGTTCAGTCTCGCGTCTGTGGCGCTGCTGGTCCTCGGAATATTTGGTGCGTTCGCGCTGGCTGCCTATCTCAGGCGAAGGTTGCATGGGATCAAGACAGCCGCTGTGGCCATCACGAGTGGAGACCTAAGCCACCGCGCGAGAGTCGGCGAGGCAGACGATGAGTTCGATCGCGTTGCGATTTCCCTCAACGCCATGCTCGACCGTATAGCGGGACTGATAGCAAACCTGCGGCAAGTGACAGGCGATCTGGCGCACGATTTGCGCACACCTCTTGCGCGACTGCGCAACCAGCTTGAGACGATGAAGCACCCAGGGAGCGACGGCGACCTGAGCGGATCGCTCGACCGTGCGGTCGAGCAGGCCGACGATGTGTTGACGCTGTTCAACGCGATCCTGCGGATTTCCGAACTGGAGGAAGGCGGACTTCATCGCGCGTTTTCACTGGTCGATCTTTCGGGTCTGTTGGCCGACATAGGCGATTCGCACCTTCCGTTGGCAGAAGATCGTAACCATCACCTTCGCCTTGCCATCGAAGATGGCCTCAATGTGCAAGGCGACCGGGAACTTATTGCCCAGGCCGTGATCAATCTCATCGAAAACGCGCTGCGCCATACGCCCGACGGTTCGACCGTCGAGCTTGGCGTCCACCGTGACGCGGATCGGATTGCCGTTACGGTTCGCGACGACGGCTCAGGCATCCAAGAGGCTGATCGCGCACTCGTCCAGCAGCGGTTCGTGAGGCTGGAGGCGGCGCGATCGACTCCCGGACACGGCCTCGGCCTCAGTCTGGTGCGGGCAATTGCCGATCTTCATCGCGCAGAGCTGGTATTGAAGGACGCCCATCCCGGACTCTTTGTGGAAGTGCGATTTCCAGGCGGTTCTTCGTGAGAAGCTTTAGACCGATCATCCTTGGGATTGTCCTCGGTGCGAGCGCCTGCACGCACTACATGCCGCGTCCGGTGGCGCTTTCGGCCATTGCCGCGCAAAGGGATCGCCTGACGCTCGACCTCGGACGAGTGGCCAGCGCCTGCCGAAAGCTGGCTCCCAAAGCGGAGTGCAACCCTGCACGTCTCGACCGGGCAATGCTCTATGCAGCTATGCTTGAGACCAACCCGGCGATCGCGGCGGCTCGGGACCATGTTGCGAGCGCGCTTACCGCAGCGCGCAGCGCAAGGCAGGCGCCAGGCCCAAAACTCACACTGTCCACGGAATATGCTGGCGCCGCGCCCGATCCCTCGCCTTGGCTGCTGGGCGCATCGGGCGAAATTCCTCTCGACATTGGCGGCGCACGCGCTGTGCGGATCGGCAGCGCCGAGTTAGCTGTAATCACCGCGCGCTATGAACTTACCGAGACGGTCTGGTCCGCTCGCATGACCATGGTTCGGGGCCTTGCCCAAATACTCGTTGCCGAGCGCCAGATTGCCGCATCGAACGACCTTGTCGCATTGCAGGGGCGACGGTTCACCGCGATGGAGCGCCGGGTCAATGCAGGTGAAGCATCGCGTGCGGAACTGGAGCGTGTCAGGGCTGATCTCGCCGACGCGCGGCATCGGCATGCCGATGCCGATGCGCGACGCCAGGCGGGACTCATAGAACTCGCCAATACGATCAGCGTGCCGCCCGAATCGCTGGCTGAACGAGCGTTCGCGTGGGACGCTATCGAGTCGCCAGACGAAATTGCCCGTATCGGCGAGGATGAGCGCCGGATGGCACTGCTCGCGCGGGCCGATCTGCTCAAAGCCATGATCGACTATGACCAGGCCGAACTCGACCTGCGCGGGGAAGTGGCGAAGCAATATCCTGCCATTACGGTCGGGCCGGGGTTTACCTGGGAACGAGGGCTGGTGAAGATCCCGTTCAATTTCGGCCTGTCGCTGCCGCCCTTCGATCTTAATCGCAAGGCGATCGCTACGGCGACGGCCCGCCGGAGCGAGGCCTCTGCGAAGCTGGAAGCAGCCTATGCTGCGGCCGCAGGCGCGGTCGATGGCGCTGTTGCCGATGCAAATGCCGCTCGCCGCTCGCTCGACGACTTGCGGCGGCTGGATCTTCCGATAGCCGATCGTCTTGCGGCCCAAGCCGACCGCGAACAGGCAGCAGGATCGCTTGATCGTGCCGGCTGGGGTGGCGCTCAGGCAGGCCGGCTTACGACTCGACTTCAGGAACTCGATGCTCTGACCCGCGCGCTCACCGCCGACATGGCACTGGAAGATGCGCTGCGCAGACCCTTGTCGGGGCCGGAACTCATGATCGAAAAGGATGTGCAATGAGCCGATGGCAATCTGCGGCTTGGGCTGGATTGGGCGCAGGAGTCATGGTGCTGGGCCTGTTTGGCGCAGGGGCGATCAAGCATACCGGCGCGATGGAGACTGCTTCCGCTGAGGACGCCGATGCTGCAACGGATAAGGATTCGCCATCGCTGAAGACTAACCCGGCTTCCGATCCTGGCTTTCTGGCTAGGCTAGGAGTCAAGACTGCCGCCGTCACGGCCACCATTGCCAGCCAAATGACAGACGGATTCGCCCGCGGTCTCGATGCCGGTCCGCTCGCGGCAATCGTCGCCGAGACGGATGCTGCTCGTGCTGCGGCCGGAGCATCGCTTGCGGAAGCCGCGCGTCTTGAGACGCTATACCGTCAGGATGTCAGTGCTTCGCGGCGATCGGTCGAATCCGCCCGGGCGCAGGCACAGGCGGACGC
>JAYVWX010000256.1:0-2229 GCA_043785715.1 Novosphingobium sp.
CCGGCAGCAACCAGCGGCCAGCGGCAGCGCCGTCATGGTAATCCGCTGATCGTGACTGGGTCTGGCGAGCTGGGTGCGAACCCACAGACCCGGAGCCAGCCCGCACAGCAACAACAGGATGAGCAAGCGGCGAAACATTGGAGAGCATTTGGCGACATGCCGAGCGACTGGCAAGAGGCGACACACTCACCTACTTCCAGAATTCCCGCCTCAGCAGTTTGCCCCTGGTGTGCAGGCCCTCATCTGGCTGCGTTCGATCAGCATCCGGTCCTGAAGCCGCTGCTCGGCCCATTCCGCCTTGGTCATGCAGACGCGGTTCCGCTGCAGCCGCGAGCCGAGTACTGGAATAGTCCGGCAGATCGGCTTATCATCATCGATCTGCTTTTCAGCAGGCTTTTGCTCTTCAAGCGCGGCGGTTGGGATGGGGGCCTTCGCAGCAAGAGCGACAGCGGCGCTAGACGCTACCAAAAGGACAGTCAGAAAACGCATCGGGGCCTCCAACAAACATGCAGCTTTTTACGGCCCCGGTTTTTACGGCCTCGGGAAAAACATGACAAGCCGTTTGCCAATCATGGGCGGGCAATATCAAAGGCGACTGTCATTCGCTCACCTTGTTCGAATGGCATGGTTCCGTGCCACATGGTCGATGGAAACAGCACGAGCCGCCCTGGCCTTGGCTCGACAATCATCCGGGGAGCAAGCGTCTGGCCAAGGTTTGCCGGCGAAGCACCCAGCACCAGCCTGCCTTGATCACCCGATAGCCCTTCCGGCACGCTCACATAGAAAGCGGAGCTGATCCGGCCTTGCGGGTGATGATGGCTATCATGGAAGCCTGAGCCCACCAGCCGCACCGACCAGCTGCCCGCGAAGCGTGGCCGCATGCCCTGCTTCTGCGAAGCCATGGGATGGCCGGGTCCGAACCGGGGCAGGTTGGCGCAATATCCAGCGACTGCGCTGCGCAGCTTTTCACGGAGCTGGTCGATCGGCGCATCGGTTCGGGCCAGCAACGGCCCGTCGGTTTGCGTGCCATGCCGAACCGATTGATCCAGAAACCGGCCCGCCTTGGCGTGCAGGCTGCGGAGCAGGTCGGCCAGAGCAGGCAAATCAATTTCTCCAGGCATGAAATCGATCACTTTGATGAGGCTATCGTCTCCCTCAAGCCAGTCGGCGCGCGGATCGCCGATGGCCCGCCAGGCCAAGGCCGCGTATGGCCAGACCAGCGGTGCCCCCCCTCTTGTTAGCCATGGTTCAAGCTCGTCGGCAGCACGCTCGATCCGCCCCAATCGGAACAAATGCCGCAACCGACGGATCGCATGGCCAATGTCACCAGCCGGGCCAATCTTGTCGAACAATCGCATCGCGGCTTGGGTCTGACCGAGCTCATCAAGTGCCGCAGCTCGGTTGAGCAGCAGTGCTGGCACCTCGCCCAGTTGCCCGATCGCGCGGTCGGTTGCAGCAAGGGCGGCGGCGGGTTCCTCGGCATCGAGCAGCAATTCGATCGCCAGGAGGTGGAGTGCGTCCGAGGCCGGATAAGCCGCCAGCGCGCGATCGATGCTCGCCAGCGCGGTTTTCGGCTGTCCCAGCATCGCGGCGAGCTGGGCATATTGGCGGTGGCCCTGATGCCAGCCCGGACTAGCGGTCAGCCTGGCTTGGAGATCGGCCAGCGCGCGGGCACCATCGCCCTCGGCAAAGCGGGCGGAGGTCAGGCCGAGGCGGATTTCATGATTGGTCGGGGCCAGTCGCAGGGCCGCTGCGAACAGATCGACCGCTGGATGTCCTGCTTCCTGCGAGACAACCGCGAGACTATGGGTGATCGCCGGATTGGTCGGGGCCAGTCGCTGAGCGGCACTGAGCGCCGCGATCGCCGAGGACCGCCGGTCGAGCGAGCGCAACAGCAGAGCCCGCCAGTGTATGATCCGCACATCGCGCGGATGGCTCACAAGATAGGCCGCCAGCCGGGGTTCGGCCTCAACTTCGCGGCCCTGCGCCAGAGCATCCTGCGCCAGCTGGGCCAATTGGTCGGGGGTGCCGTTCATCGGTCCAGCGGCCCCTCAGAGCGGGCTGCTGCCATCCACCGCAGCAATCATCGCCGCAACGGCTTCGCGCTCAAGCGGGCTGACATCGGGGTGCCAGACATCGAATATCAGCACGACCCTGAGCTGGTCAGTCGGATTGGCGGCCTCATGTTCGATCGTATCGTCAAACACAAAGGCCTCGCCTTCGTGCCAT
>JAYVWX010000257.1:0-7204 GCA_043785715.1 Novosphingobium sp.
GCATGATAGCCCCAGCTCGCAGAGCCTGCGGGTTGCGCTGGTCGGCAATTATACGCCGCAGCGCTGCGGCATTGCGACATTCACCAGCGATGTGGTGGAAAGCTTCCGCGAATTCGAGCCCGCTTTTTGTTTCGATGTGCATGCGATAAACGACCGCGCCAATCCGGTGATTCACGAAGGCGTTCGCAGCGAAATCGAACGCGAGGACATCGAAGCCTACCGCTACGCAGCGCGGCTGATGAATGAGGACCGCGTCGCCGCGGTCTGGGTCCAGCATGAATTCGGCATCTTCGGCGGGGACAGCGGCGAGCATATCCTTGAGCTGGTGGACCGCGTGGCCGCTCCGGTTGCCGTGACGATGCATACGGTGCTGTCCGATCCGACCCCCAAGCAGGCGCAGATCACCCTTCACCTGGTCCGCAAGGCCAGCGCGCTGATGGTGATGAGCCAGCTCGGCTGCGACCTGCTGGTCGGCCGCTATGGCGCCGACCCTCGGCGGATTCATGTTATCGAGCATGGCGCCCCCGACCGGCAGCTGCGGTTGAGCCGGTTCACCAGCGCCGGCACGCCGGCCCGGTTGATGACCTTTGGCTTGCTTGGCCCCGGCAAGGGGCTGGAATCGGCCATCGCGGCGCTTCCCGCAATCGTTGCCAGGCATCCGGCGACAATTTACCGGATTGTCGGCATGGCGCACCCCCACCAGCTGCGCGATCACGGCGAAGAGTACCGAGAGGGCCTGGTGGCGCTCGCCGACCGGCTCGGTGTTTCGGATCATATCGAGTGGGACAACCGTTTTGTCAGCACCGAGGAACTGCTGGAGCAGCTTGACGCCTGCGACATCTATCTGACCCCTTACCTCAATCTGCAGCAGAGCACCTCCGGCACGCTCAGCTATGCGGTTGCGCTGGGCCGGGCGGTAATCTCGACCCCCTATATCCATGCCCGTGAATTGCTGCCCGAGACTGGCGGCGTTTTAGTCGAACCCAACGATCCCGCCGCGATCGCCCGTGCGGTTAACCGGCTGCTCGATAGTCCGGACGAACTCGAGGCGGTGCAGCTCAAGAGCTATCGCCGCGGCCGCAAGACGATATGGTCGCATTTCGCGGCCAACTCCGGCACCATGCTTGAATCGATCGCCTCCGCGCCGGCCGAGGTGTCTGCCACGCAATTGCGCGCCGTCCCGGGTCTCGTCGCCTTCGAGGCGATGTGCGACGACACCGGCATGTTGCAGCACGGCATTGGTCTGATCCCGGACCGCCGCCACGGATATTGTCTGGACGACTGCGCGCGGGCGCTGATGCTGGTCAACCGCGTCTCATGGCGCAACGCCGGCGACGAGTTGGTTCGCGCGACACGGTTCGCCTCGTTCATCCAGCATGCCTGGAACGAGGACCAGCGGATTTTCCGCAATTTCATGCGCTACGAGCGGACGTGGTGCGAAGACGCCGGATCGCAGGACAGCAATGGCCGGGCGATATGGGCGCTTGGTGACACCGCGGCCAATTCGCGCCTCGATGACCTGCGGCAATGGGCAGCCAAGTTGTTCGGGACGGTTGTCAGTGTTGCGCTCGATTTCCAGTCGCCGCGGGCGATCGCCTTCGCCTCGCTTGGTGCGGTATGTATGCTGAAGCGGTTCCCCAATGACCCGGCGGCACGCGCCATTGCGGAAAGCTCCGGTCACACTCTCCATTCGCTGCTATGCAAGGCCCGCCGTCCCGACTGGGCCTGGTTTGAGGCGGTTGTCGCCTACGACAACCCGCGGCTGCCGCAGGCGCTGATCGAATGCGGCCTGGTTTGCGAACAGCGGGCGTGGGTCGAATCCGGTTTCGAAACGCTGCGCTGGATCCTTGAGCGGCAAGTCGGCGAAGGCGGATATTTCCGGCCAGTTGGCTGCGAATCGTTCGGCCGGGTTGGGGAGATCCTGCCGTTCGACCAACAGCCCCTGGAAGCATGGGCAACGATCGATGCCTGCCGCACCGCCGGGCGGGTCGATGGCGCGCGTGAGTGGCGCGACCACGCGGAACGGGCTTACCGTTGGTTCCACGGCGCCAATGATCGCGGCGTTGCCCTGGTCGATTCCCGTCTCGGAAGCTGTCTTGACGGAGTGACGCCGATCGGGCCAAATGGGAATTGTGGGGCTGAATCCTTGCTTGCTTACCAGCTCGCGTACTACGGGTACGATGCAATCGGCGCAGAGGAAGGCACCGCAAGACCAACATATGGCGGAGCAAGATCAGCACATATCGCCTGAGAGCCCCCTTAGCTTGGCATCCGAGCGCCTAGAGGCTGCGCCGGAACGAGTTGTTATCCGGCCGTTTCATCTTGGCTGGCAGGCAGCCAGTGCGCCTACGGAGCGGGCTGAACGCCTGATTGCCGACATTCTGGCGATGGGCGAGGCAGAGGTGGAGGAAAACTACCGCGCCATGCTCGCCGAATTCGACGACCGGCATTGGCAGATCGAATCGGTGTTCGATCGGCGCTTCCAGCAAATTTCCGCCGCGAGCAACGTGCCGGATGGGCTGACGGTTACGCGCCAGCGGCTGATCGCCGCCTACTTCTGCCACGAATACAGCTATGCCGCCGCCGCCCTGATGAACCCCAGCGCGGTCGAGCATCCCGATCAGACCGGCATCTCCAACGGCGCCGTGCGGTTCGTCATGTCGATGCGAGCGGTGGGCGAAGGCCATATCAGCACGATTGCCTTCCGCGAGGGCATCGTCGAGCGGGATGGAAGCTTTCAGCTGGGGGCCCAGCCCGCAATCGCCACGTCGGCCGAAGCACGGGTGGACGTCGATAATCTCGACGGCGAGGAGCCGGTCCGCATCTTCCGCGATCCCGGTAGCACCCTGTCGGGAACGGTCATTTTCCCGGTCACCGAGCCGCAGCGCAACGGTCTGGAAGATTTGCGACTGGTGCGATTCCAGCATGATAATGGCGAGATGGAATGGATCGGCACCTATACCGCCTATAATGGCAGCGTGATCCGGTCGGAACTGCTCCGGACCAAGGACTTTCACAGTTTCACCCTGGGGCCGATCCGCGGCCGGGCCGGGCGCAACAAGGGGATGGCGCTTTTCCCTCACACGGTTGGCGGCAAATTCATGATGGTCGGGCGGCAGGACGGCAAGAACCTGTACTTGCTGTCATCCGATCAGCTGGACTGTTGGGACAGCGACGGCGAATTGCTGCTTTCGCCGAAATTTCCCTGGGAGTTCATTCAGATCGGCAATTGCGGCAGCCCTATCCTGTGCAAGGAAGGCTGGCTGCTGCTGACCCATGGGGTCGGTCCGATGCGCAAATATTCGATCGGCGCGGCGCTGCTCGACCGCGACGATCCCGCCAAAGTTCTTGCCCGCAGTCCTACCCCGCTGCTCGCGGCCAAGGATAACGACCGGCACGGCTATGTGCCGAATGTCGTCTACAGTTGCGGCGGCATGCGCGTCGGCAAGCGGATTTTCCTGCCCTACGGCCTTTCGGACAGCGCCATCGGTTTTGCCCACGGGCAGATCAAGGATATCCTGGCCACGCTCGTCTGAGGCTATTGGTCAGCGGCCCGCTTGAGATCGTCGCTGACCTGTTCGAGCGCTTTGGAAACGCGGCGCGATTCTGCCGCCAACTTCGCCTCGCGCGAGGCTGATATCGGATCGCTGGCGCTCATCCCCTCAGATTCAGCTTCCAGACGCTGGTCGATATCCTGTTTCCATTCGCGCAGCAGGCGCTCGCGGGTGGCCAGATCAAGTTCGACATCTTCGCGCAAATCTTCCGGGCTGTCGTAATGCCGGCGCGGATCCGGCGCCTTTTCGCTTTCCGCATCTCGCTGCACGTTTTTGCTCGGATGCTTTTCGCCAGACCGTTCCATCATCAACTCCTGTTAACCGCCTGGCCGGATCGCCGGCCAAATCGCATTGCCGGATCAACGCTTTAGCAAAACCTGGGTTCCCGGCTGGCCAGTTACTGACAATTGTTATCGGTTCCTCCGACACTTCGACCCAGCCAATCCGGAACGCAATTCACCGCCGACGATGCTGAATCCCAGGAACCATTTAGTATTACGAAATGTTTAATGTTGGAGTTGAGGGCAATCGGAGGCGCATAATATGGGCTTGAAGGCGGAAGCAGAACCAGCTGTGAGCCATACGCCGCTTAGCTCTGAGGATTTTAAGCGCGCATTGGCGACGGTTACGCCGCACTTGCGCGCCTTTGCGCGGTCGTTGTGCGGCTGCCGTGACCGGGCCGACGACTTGGCCCAGGAAACACTGCTCAAGGCCTGGGGCGCCCGCGACCGCTATCAGTCGGGCACAAATTTCAAAGCCTGGACGTTCACCATCCTGCGCAACCAATTCTACAGTGAAGCCCGTCGCGGGCGTTTTCACGGCGAATATGACGAAGTGGCGGCCGAACGCATCCTGTCGGCGCCGGCCTCGCAGGATAAGGCGCTTGAGCTTGCCGACGTCCTGCGCGCCTTTGAATTGCTTTCGGAAAATCAGCGCGAAGTCCTGATCCTCGCGGGGGTTGGCGGTATGTCGTATGAAGAAATCGCGGAAATCTGCGGCATCGCGCAAGGTACGGTGAAAAGCCGGATTTGCCGGGCACGGATGGCCATCGAGAAAG
This sequence comes from Novosphingobium sp., assembly GCA_043785715.1. Lineage (GTDB taxonomy): Bacteria > Pseudomonadota > Alphaproteobacteria > Sphingomonadales > Sphingomonadaceae > Novosphingobium. Next base: position 4,612 of record JAYVWX010000257.1, read on the forward strand.
TGCTGGAGGACGGCCAGTTGCCCGACTCGCGCCATGATTTCGTCATCGTCGGTGGCGCTTTGCAGTCCCTTTTCGCAGAATTGACGAACGTGGCCAATGTACGTGGCATCAGTCGGGCGGCTGCCTGACTCCAGGTCGGATGTTGGCAATTTGATCGAGGTCGGTTCCGTTCGGCCGGGGAGCCTTAGTGCTCGGGACTGGTCCTTTGGACTGAGGCCCGAGTTCCGCTACCGACTGTGTGTCCGAGCCACCGCGTTCTTCTAGTTCAGCCAACGACGTCGCTCGTTCCAGAGTCCAGTTCGCCTGCATGCGGATCTTGGAGTTGGGGACGCACCACACTTCGCCCGTATCATCAACGGCGCTAACCCAGACCAGATCGTGCTCTGGCCCATAGTCGATCACCGCAAAGGCCATAGCCTTACCCTTTCCCAGGACATAAACCGGGAGGGGGGAATTTAATTGCGTGAACGCCACGGTCTATCCTTGGTTGCCAACGAGCAACGCCCCGGCCCCGAACCCAGTTCCCTGGTTTTAAAGCATACCGGCGGCTTGAAGCTGTGTTGCGGCGGGTCTGGACTGCTCCAACATCCTGCGCCCGATAGAATTATTGCGGCATCCCCCCGACCTGGCGCATCGCGGTGTCGCCGCCAAGCGACCGGTCCGGGCTCGCGAGGAAGAAGGAAACGGCAGCGATCCCGGAGGCGACAAGCAACAGGATGAAGGCGCCTATCGCAGAGCCCTCGGACCGAGCGGACGGCGAACCCGGCTCACCTGCGTCGCTGGCGGTATGCTCAAACCTGGTTTTACAACGGGATTTAGCCATGCTCGCCTCGCCTATCCCAGCGGGACCAGCGGCCAAGCCGATCCTGATCCATTTCCGTCTGGTGCAGGGTAAACCCGGGCGGCTGCGATCAGTTCCGCGCATGCGGCGATCTGCCCTAAATCCAGGTTAATCCGCAACTTGCAAATTAAATCCGCGCAGAATCTGGAGAGGTCGGTGTCGGCCTTGCTTCTGCGGGACCGGCACCACAGCGAACCGCCCGCTGTCTGGCAGCCTTCGCCGACCATTGCGAGGATACGGGATCCCCGCAATGCGCTGCGCCATCAGACGTCGTCGCCAAGTGCGCCCTTCACCGCGCCCTTCGCCTTTTGCATGTGGCCTTTGCTTTCTTGAGCGCTGCCCTTGGCGTGCAACTCGCCATTGCCGGTTTGCCGGCCGACAGCCTTTTTGGCCTTGCCTGCGGCGATATTGGCTGTGCCCTTGGCCTTGTCGATCATTTCACCCATTGCTTTGCTCCTAAACTCCTGCTGCCACGATGAGCCAACCCACAGTGGTTGGAACTGTTCCGAAGTGGCAGGGCAGGCCCGTCGCCGACGACTGGATGCGCCGCTGCAGGGCGAAGTGCCGCTGGTTAAGTCACCCGGTCCGCAACTCCTCCGCCAGCAGCCGGAATTCATCGCCGCGCGGTGAGTTCTTGCGCCATACCAGCACAATCTCGCGGTTCGCAGTGGGCGACTTCAGGGGCCGCGCCACGACATTGGTGCCGTTGAGAATCCCGGCATCCAGCGCCATTTCCGGCAGCATGGTAAGCCCCAGGCCATTGTCCACCATCTGCACTAGCGTATGCAGGCTGGTGCCGATCATTGTCGCGCTGGCGCGCAATTCGGGGCGGTTGCAGGCGGCGAGCGCCTGGTCTTTCAGGCAGTGCCCGTCTTCGAGCAACAGCAACCGGTTCTCGTCGATCAGCGAGGGCAGAATTTCGTCGGGCGGATCGCGCGGATCGTTTAGCGGGAAGGCGACAAAGAAGGCGTCGATCTCAATGGTCTCCTTCTCGACCTCACCGGTCGGGTAGGGCAGGGCCAGCAGCACGCAATCGGCGCGTCCGTGGTGCAGCGATTCCATTGCCGCGGCGCTGGGCTCCTCGCGCAGGAACAGCTTGAGGGCAGGGCGCTCGCGCCGCAGCCGGGGGAGCATGCGCGGCAGCAGGAACGGGGCGATGGTCGGGATCACGCTCATCCGCACCTCGCCGGTAAGCGGCTGGCCGCTCGACTGGACAAGATCGGACAGCTCCTCCGCCTCGCGGAGGATCCGGTGCGCCTTGGCGACCACGGCATTGCCGAGCGGGGTGAAGCGCACCGCGCGCTTGGTCCGTTCGACCAGGACAACGCCAAGCAGCGTCTCAAGGTCCCGTAGGCCCGCGGATACCGTCGATTGCGAGACGAAGCAGCCATCCGCCGCCCGGCCGAAATGGCCATGCTCATGCAACGCGACGAGGTATTGCAGCTGCTTGAGGGTGGGGTGGTAGACGGTCATCGTCAGGCTCCCGCCAGGGTCCGCATTTCCCCTCCCGGTTGCGGGAGGGGCTTGGGGAGCGCCTGTTTGTTTCAGTCCAAGTGATGCAGAGTGGAGGGCAACAGGCCTTCTCCGGACCCCTCCCGTAGGAGTTCAGGCAGCAGCCGCGCTGGGTTCTACCGTTTCCACATCTTCAGCTACCACATCATCGACATGCGTCATCTTGAGCTTGCCGTTGACCACCGCAAAGGCGAGCTTGCCGTCGACCAGGTCCAGAGCATCACGGCCAAACACGTCATA
>JAYVWX010000258.1:0-2251 GCA_043785715.1 Novosphingobium sp.
GATGACGTCGTCGCAGACGTGCCATTGGCGGGGGTTGCCGGGCTCACTTGTGAAGGCGCGCTTGTCGATCTGCTGGCGCAGCTCGATCCCGCATTTCCAATCGATTGCGATGTCAGCGGCACGCTTTTGACCATCCAGCGCGAAGCTGCATCGTCGCCGCGGCAAATGCGCGAAGCGGCGGTTGCCGCGCATGATGACGGATTCGGTGCGAAGAACGGCTTCGTTCGCAAACGTCTGCCGCCGCCGACCGCCCAGCCCGGAATCTTGCGCTATTATGATCTTGGCCGCGATTTCCAGCCCGGCTTGCAGCGCGCGCCGGGGCGTCCTCGTCCTGGTCAACCGACAAGTGTTGAATTGCCGGTGGCGATGGCGGCGGAGGATGCGCGTGGGCTGGTTGCGGCGATGGTTCGCAGGGCAAAATGGGCGCGGCAGACGATAGCCTGGCGGACCGCCGAGCTCGATCCCGATGTCGTTCCCGGCGCGCTGGTGACGCTGCCGGGCGAACCCGGCATGTGGCGCGTGAGCGACTGGGAATGGCGCGATCAGGGGATCGAAGTCACCCTGGTGCGCAGCTACGGCGCTTTGGGTGCGGGCGGCATGACCAGCGATCCGGGCCGGATCAACGCGCCGGTAGATGCACTTTCGGGCCCCACGGTGCTCGCCGCTTATGAACTGCCGTGGGATGGTACCGGCAGCGGTGACAGTCCGCTGCTGTTCGCAGCTGCATCCTCGTCATCGGCGGGGTGGAGCGGCGCGGCGCTGTTTGCCGATCACGGCGATGGCCAGCTGATTGCGCTCGGCAGCACCGGGCGGGTCCGCGCCACGATGGGTCACTCAACCGGCGCCCTGTCGCCAGGCAATCCCAACCTGATCGATCGGATTTCGACCGTCACCGTGCAGCTCGCTGGCAATGACCTGGCCCTGACCGGATGCACAACAAGCCAGCTCGCTTCGGGCGCAAACCGGGCGCTGATCGGTGCAGAGATCATCCAGTTCGCCAATGCCGAGCCGCTGGGCGCTGGCCTTTGGCGGCTTTCAGGGCTGCTGCGAGGGCGCGGCGGCACCGAAGCGGCGATTAACGGGCATGTTTCTGGTGAAGCTTTCGTGCTGCTCGATGGCACTGCCACCGCGCTCGACCCAAGTCTGGTCGGCGATTTGCCGCAAACGCTGGTATCCGCGATCGGCATGGGCGACGTCGCGCATGTCACCAGCGCAGTGACCAACAGCGGAGTGACGCGCCGCCCGCTGTCGCCGATCCGTGCGCGGGTGCAGAGTGAAACCGACGGCAGCCTTTCGCTTGCCTGGACACGCCGCGCCCGCGGGGCATGGACCTGGCTCGACGGGGTCGATGCACCGCTGCACGAACAATCGGAAGCTTACGAAGTTGTGCTTGGTCCGCTCGCCGCACCGCTGGCCGCATGGAACACGGCTTCGCCAGCGCTGACGATCAGCGCCGCCGAGCTGGCCTCGCTCTCCGCCACCGCATCGGGCCAACCCATTCAGGTCAGGCAAAAGGGAAGCTATGCGCTGTCGTCGCCGCTCTATCTCGCCAGTCTCGCCTGATTCAAAATAAGGATATCGCCGTGAGTGATCCCATTACGTTTGCCCCAACTACCCCGCGCTTCGCCTTGCCCCTGCTTTATGCGGGCCAGGCGCAGAAGGAGATTTTCGTCAATGAAAGCCTGTCGATAGCCGACGCGCTGCTGCATTGCGCGGTGGAGAGCGAGACGCCAACGCCGCCTGCTGCCCCCGGCGACGGGCAGGCCTGGCTGGTCGCCACTGGCGCTACAGGCATCTGGACAGGCAAGGGCGGGATGCTCGCCTGCCGTCAGGGCGGGCAATGGATCTATTTCGTTCCGCAAGAAGGGATGCGTGTCGTCAACAAGACCAGCGCGCAAGACATGCGCAGGATTGGCGGGGCATGGCGGGCACCCGCTGCGCAAGCAATTCCAACGGGCGGCGGAACCATTGATGCCGAAGCGCGTTCTGCCATCACCGGACTGATTCAGAAGTTGCGCGATGCAGGAATATTTGCTTTAGGCTGAGGGTTGAGCGTGAGAACCGGTGTCGCACGCAAGGCTTGAAAGCGAATTGGACCAAATTTTTTGTTTGCGAGCGGAAGAAAATGCGGCATTCTTGCAACAGGTTGCGTGAATGGTCGCTTGCGCCGGTAAATCTTAGGCGATACATAGGGCCACACACTCGGTGGCATCAATTTGCAATAGAGGGGAATTCGTAATGCGGAAACTGG
>JAYVWX010000259.1:0-12257 GCA_043785715.1 Novosphingobium sp.
TCGCACCGTAGTGAGTGACATTGGGGGAAGTGAGTACGCCGCGAAGATCGCGGGTCGGGTCGGAGCTCAAGCGCGCCGTTGACACCGCATATCGAAAGACAGCGCTGGCCAACTGCAAGGTGCGTCTGGCGCTCTCCAGGTTGCCCTTTACCTCAAACTTGCGGATTGCAGAGAGTATATCGATCGGCTCGATCTCGCCAATGGCCATGCGCCCAATGGTTGGTGTGAGGAGTCCGATCAGATATTCGCTGCGACTGGCGGTGGCAGGTGCCCACGGCTTCGACCCATCGCGCTTGCGCTTCTCGCAATACTCGGCCGCGATCCCCGCAAAGGTGTTTTGCGAAAGCTCGCGCGATCGAATTTTTCCCCGCTGCTTTTCACGCGAGGGGTCTTTGCCAAGCGCGATCAGCTCGCGCGCCTCCTCGCGACGCCTGCGCGCTTCGCCAAGGCCAATCTCCGGATAAGGCCCAAGGGCCAGCAACTTTTCGCGGCCATCGACGCGAAACTTGAGCCGCCAGAGCTTGCCCCCTGCCGGGGTGACAAGCAGGAACATGCCGCCCCCGTCCGACAGTTTGATCGCCTTCGCGCCGGGCTTCGTATTGCGGATTGCAACGTCAGTCAGGGCCATAGGATTGCCAGCCTCTCCAGGGTCCGTACCCCCAATATACCCCCAGACGTGGGGGTATCGAGTAGGCCGTTTTGCATATGCCCCCAATCATACCCCCAGCGGCTGGCGGCTGACTGCGAACGCGGGTGGACGCTTGCGGCCTCATAACCGCTATATACCGTGGTTTTTTGGGGTTTGTCTAGACATATGCGAACATCTGCGGACAGGGAAATGGAGCGGGTGAAGGGAATCGAACCCTCGTCGTAAGCTTGGGAAGCTTCTGCTCTGCCATTGAGCTACACCCGCATTTCCGCCGTTTTCCGTCCTTACGAGCCCGAGATTACCGGCCGGTTTACAGGTTGGATGGCGATCGTCCTGCGAGTGCCACAATCGTGCGGGGTGGGTCAACATAGACTGCGCGTATCTTTGCGACCCGCGCGGGCTCCCTCCCCGGCGATGCCTTAAATCCCCGCGTGCCATTGATAGCCGTGGCCGTCCTCCCAGTAGCCGCCCTTGCCGCCATAGAGCCCTGCCAGGCTGGAGCGGGCTTCCACCCGCATGACGTATTTCGCATGCTTGTAGCCCAGCTGCCGCTCGACCCGGAGCCGCAGCGGCGCGCCGTGGCCGATGGGGAGCGGCTGGCCGTTCATCCGCCAGGCGAGGATGGTCTGCGGGTGGAAAGCGTCGGCGAGGTCGATCGATTCGTAATAGGGGGCGCTGCCGAAGCGGTCGGCGCAGTGGAACACGATGTAGCGCGCGGCGGGCAGCAGCCCGGCGAGGCCGAGCACCTGCCCAAGCTGCGGCCCCTGCCATTGGCCGATCGCGCTCCAGCCCTCGACGCAATCGTGGCGGGTGATCTGCGCGCGTTGCGGCATTGCCTGCAAGGCCAAAAGCGGCAGCGCCAGCGGACGCCGGACCAGCCCGTCCACCACCAGCGACCACCCGGCGAAGCCGGATGCGGCGTGTTGCCGGTAGGTGCTGTCCTCGACTTGGCTATTGCCGTTGACCCGGAAAACCGGCGACATATCGGCGAGCGAATATTCCCGCGCGAGTGCGCCGTCGCCGCCGATCAGCCGCTGAAATCCTTTATGCAAGCCCTCGGCCTGCTGCAGCACCGCGCGGAAGCCGGGGCTGGCGCCCAGCCGGTCGCAGCCTGACAGGACAAGGCCACCCGCTCCGAGCGCGCCCGCGCCGAGCAGTTGGCGGCGGGTCAGGATCGCCGGTTGCCCGCTCATGTGCGTTCCTTGCGCTCGCGCGGCAGCCGGTACCAGCCCGTGATCATCGAGCGCAGTTCATTGAGCGGACCGGCAAGCACGACCATGATGACATGCACCAAAATGAAGGCGAGCAGGCCGAACGCGGCGAGGAAATGCAGCGAGCGCGCGCTCTGCCGGCCGGCGAATGCGGCAGAGATCGGCACCGCGGCGTCGAAGCCGGGCGACATGGCGAGGCCGGTCAGGATCACCAGCGGCAGCAGCACCAGCAATACGCCCAGGTAGGCGAATTTCTGCAGGACATTGTACCGCAGCGCGGCCGCGCCAGTGGGAAAGCGAAGCCGGGCATGCTGTTTGATATCATGCCAGATATGCGCCAGCCGCCACTCGCCGCGCGCCAGCAGCAGATCGCGCCGGATGTGGCCGTTCACCAGCGACCCTAGCAGATAGGCGAGCGCTCCCGGCCCCAGCACCCAGGCAAAGGCGAGATGCCATAGCCGCGCATCGGCCAGACTGTAATGCGAGGGGATCGTCGCCCAGCCGGGAAAGGCGACCTTTTGCGCGGCGCCGTCGCTGCCGCGTGACAGGCCAAGCACGCCGGTTGTCTCCAGCACCAGGGCACCGACCCGCAGCCGGCCCTCGCCGTTCGCTGCGCCGATCTCCAGCCAGGCATAATCGGGATTGGCGCCATATTCGCCCCAATAGAGCCGGGGATGGGCGTTGAAGATCATCAGCCCGCTCATCAGCATGACGAACAAGGCGACGACATTCACCCAGTGCCAGATGCGGGTTGAAAGTCGGTGGCGGCGGACCAGGTCGCCGCCTTGCGGCGGCATAGAGGGCGTCAATGCGCCGGGATCAACCGCCATCGCTGCCTGTGCCATGTCGCTCATAGGCGAATTTCCAGCCGGGCGATGTCTTCGGCCCGGTCGATGTCGAGGGTGACACCTTCCTCCGCCACCTCGACAAATGCAAGATCATTGCGCGCCCTGAGCAGCCGCCCGGCGCCTTCATCACCCCGGAGATCGGCGATGGCGGGGAAGGCGGCGGCGCAGAGCAGGACCGGGTGGCCCGGCTTGCCCTGCCAGCGCGGCACAGCGGCGAATGCAGCGCCCAGGCTGGCTGCCAGATTGGCGCCAAGGCCGGGCGGGATGAGCGGCATGTCGCCGAGAAATATGAACGCGCCGTCCACCGCCCCCGCCCCCGCGATCCCGGCTTTGAGCGAGGCCGAGAGTTCCGGGCTGGCAACGCGAAGCGCCTCGACCGGCGGTTCTCCCGGCCAGTCGCCAATGTCCAGGGCCGGTCCGCACACCACGATCACCCGCTCGACCGGCGCGGCGCGGGCGGCGCGGACGGCGTGGGCGATCAGCGGCTCGTCCCGAAAGCGCGCGGACAGCTTGTCGCCGCCAAACCGGCTGCCCGCGCCCGCTGCGAGGACGATGGCGGCGAGCTTCATGCCCGTTCGCGCGCGGGGTTCATCGCCTGCAGCACTTCGGCGAGGATGCCGGTCGCGACTTCCCACGGCGCCTTGCCGAGGCCGGGAATGCCCGGCGACAGGTGCAGCTTGACCAGTTCTGCCTCGTTCGCACCGGCAGCCTTCAGCGCCGCGAGCCGGCCGGGCGCGCGCGACCTTGCACCGATCATGCCGACATAGGCCGCGCCGTGTCGCAGCGCATGCAGGCAGGCGGCGAGGTCATGATGATCTTCATGGGTTGCGCCGACGAATGCGGTCCAGCGATCGACGCCGATCTGTTCGAGCGCGGCGGTGACCTCCTCGCGGATATAGCGCACGGCGGTGAAAGGCGGCGGCGTTTCGGGGCCGCCGGGGCGCACCAGAATGGTCTCGATGCGGGCCTCGGCCGCCAGCTTCGCCAGCGCCAGCGCGCCGGGGTCGCCGCCGGAAACAATCAGCCGGCGCGGGGGATCGTGACGCCGGGTAATGCGCAGCGGATCGTCGCTGACGGCCAGCAGCGGGCCGGTCCCGGCGCTGACCCGCTGCTCGGTCCCATTGCTCGACCACAGGCACTGGCGGCGCGCGCTGGCATGTTCTATCAGCGCCCGGGCCGCGCCGCTGTCAGGGGCAATCCGCTCGACCAGCACATGCAGCGTACCGCCGCAGCGCAGGCGGATGTCGATCCACGGGCTGCCGGTGCCGTAATGGAGATGCTGCGGCTTGCCGTCCGCCAGCACTTCCGCTGCGTGCCGAGCGACATCGGCCTCGATGCAGTCGCCCGAAAAATAGCCGCTGGCGTGAGGGGGATCGAACAGCATCTGCGCGCCGGGTCCGCGCGGGGCGCTGCCCTCGACCCGGAACAGCGTGGCAAGCGCTGACGACCGTCCCGCCGCGAGCGCTTTAGCCAGCGCCGGGCGAATATCGTCGTCCCAGCCGAAGACCGGCCAGTCAGCCCCTTCGAGCAGCGGCGCGGTCATGGATCACTTGGCGGGCTTTGCCAGAAAGTCGAGGATCGCCGCGCGCTGTTTGGCATCGGATACCGCGATCACCATCCGCGTGCCGGGCACCAACTTGTTCGGTGCGGTCAGGTACCGGTCGAGATTGGCGCGGGTCCACACCAGTTTGGAAGCTTTCAACGCCGGCGAATAGGTGAAGCTCGTGGAGGCGGCCTTGCGCCCGACGAGCCCTGAAAGGTTCGGCGCTATCACGGCACGCGCGCCCGGCACGACCGTATGACAGCCGGCGCAGCGCTGGCGGAACAGCGTGGCTCCGTCCGGCCCTGGCGCAGCGGGAGCGGCGGGCAGGGCGGAAGCCACGGCGAGAAGGCCAGCGGCGCATAACGGAAAAATGGCCTTGAGTTTCATGTCCGGCGTAGTCCTGTTCGCGATAAGGAATAGTGCCCATTTTTGTCGTTTTGCACATTAGCCATCCGTGAACCGGTTAGCATGCCCGCCCGCAGTTGGCGCTAAGTTTCAGCGCGCCCATAAGCACGCGCTGCCCGCCGTTGACAAGCACTGCTGGGAATTCACATGACCAATAGAACCGGGGATTCGCGCTTTAGCGGCAAATTGTCCTTCTGGACCGCGCTGGGCCGGAAGCGTAACCCCGGCTTCTGTGATTGCAAGGATTGCCCACGCATGACGATACGCGCCACGCCCCACTTCGACTTCGGCCTGCCCGAAAGCGCCGGAATGATCCGCGAGGCGGCTGCCCGTTTCGCCGACGAACAGATCGGCCCGCTAGCGGCCAGGATCGACGCCGAGGACTGGTTCCCGCGCGAGTTGTGGCCGGCGATGGGCGCGCTGGGCCTGCACGGAATAACGGTCGAGGAGGAATATGGCGGGCTGGGGCTAGGTTATCTGGACCATGTCATCGCGGTGGAGGAAGTCAGCCGGGCCAGCGCCTCGGTTGGCCTGTCTTACGGTGCGCATTCCAACCTCTGCGTCAACCAGATCCGCCGCTGGGGCAGCCCCGAGCAGAAGGCGAAATATTTGCCCAAGCTCATTTCAGGCGAGCATGTCGGCAGCCTTGCCATGTCGGAGGCCGGGGCGGGCTCGGACGTCGTCGCGATGAAACTGCGGGCCGAGGCGGTGGGCGGCGGATTCCGGCTCAATGGCACCAAATTCTGGATCACCAATGCGACCTATGCCGATACACTCGTGGTCTATGCCAAAACCGGCGAAGGATCGCGCGGCATCACCGCCTTCCTGATCGAGAAGGACTTCGCCGGTTTCTCCATCGGCCAGAAGATCGACAAAATGGGTATGCGCGGCTCGCCCACCGCCGAACTGGTGTTCGACGACTGCCATGTGCCCGAGGAAAACGTCATGGGTCCGCTCCACGGCGGGGTCGGCGTGCTGATGTCCGGCCTCGACTATGAACGGGTGGTGCTCTCGGGTATCCAGCTCGGGATCATGCAGGCCTGCCTCGATGTGGTCATTCCCTACGTCCGCGAACGCAAGCAGTTCGGCCAACCGATCGGCACCTTCCAGCTGATGCAGGCCAAAGTCGCGGACATGTATGTCGCGTTGCAATCGGCGCGGGCCTATGTCTATGCCGTCGCCCGCGCCTGCGACGCCGGCCAGACCACGCGCTTCGATGCCGCCGGCGCGATCCTGGTGGCCAGCGAAAACGCCTTCCGCACCTCCGGCGAGGCGGTGCAGGCGCTGGGCGGCGCGGGCTACACCAAGGACTGGCCGGTCGAACGCTACTTGCGCGATGCCAAGCTGCTCGACATAGGCGCGGGCACCAGCGAGATCAGGCGTATGCTGATTGGCCGCGAATTGATCGGAGCAGCATGAGCGCCCCTGTTCTTACCACGACGCTCAATCTGGACAGCCCCGAGGCGCAGGCGCGCACCGCGCATAACCGCAGGCTGGCCGCTGACCTGCGGACCCGCGTCGCTGCGGCGGCGCTCGGCGGCGATCAGAAATCGCGCGACCGCCACACCGCGCGCGGCAAGCTGCTGCCGCGCGAACGGGTCGACCGTCTGCTTGATCCCGGCTCGCCGCTGCTCGAGCTGGGCCAGCTGGCGGCGAACGGCCTGCACGGCGATGATATTCCCGGTGCCGGCCTGATCACCGCCATCGGCCGCGTCTCGGGTCGCCAGTGCATGATCGTCTGCAACGATGCGACGGTGAAGGGCGGCACCTATTACCCGATGACGGTGAAAAAGCATTTGCGCGCGCAGGAGATTGCCGAGGTCAACCATTTGCCCTGCATCTATCTGGTCGACAGCGGCGGCGCCAACCTGCCGCATCAGGCCGAAGTCTTTCCCGACCGCGACCATTTCGGGCGGATATTCTTCAACCAGGCGGTGATGTCCTCGAAAGGCATCCCGCAGATCGCCTGCGTCATGGGCAGCTGCACTGCCGGCGGGGCCTATGTTCCGGCGATGAGCGACGAGAGCATCATCGTGCGGAACCAGGGCACGATCTTCCTCGCCGGGCCGCCGCTGGTGCAGGCGGCAACCGGCGAGGTGATCACCGCCGAGGAGCTGGGCGGCGGCGAGCTGCACAGCCGCAGGTCGGGCGTCACCGATCACCTCGCCGAGAACGACGAACACGCGCTGACCATCGTGCGCGATATCGTCAGCCACCTGGGCCCGGTGCACGCGCACGGGCTGCCGCTGAAAGAGCCGCGCGCGCCGAAATACGATGCCGAAGAGCTTTACGCCGTCGTGCCCGACGACGTCCGCGCGCCCTACGACGTCCACGAGGTGATCGCCCGGCTGGTCGATGCATCCGAGTTCCACGAGTTCAAGGCGCTCTACGGTAGCACCCTGGTCTGCGGTTTCGCCCATATCTGGGGCATGCCGGTGGCGGTGCTCGCCAATAACGGCGTGCTGTTCTCCGAAAGCGCGGTCAAGGGTGCCCACTTCATCGAACTCGCCTGCCAGCGGCGGATACCCCTGCTGTTCCTCCAGAACATCAGCGGGTTCATGGTCGGGGGCAAATATGAGGCGGAAGGCATCGCCAAGCACGGCGCCAAGCTGGTCACCGCGGTCGCCACGGCGAGCGTGCCCAAGCTGACGGTGGTGATCGGCGGCTCGTTCGGCGCGGGCAACTACGGCATGTGCGGGCGGGCCTATGATCCAAGGTTCCTGTTCACCTGGCCCAATGCGCGGATTTCGGTAATGGGCGGCGAGCAGGCGGCGTCTGTTTTGGCGACCGTCCACCGCGATGCCGACAAGTGGGATGAGCGCGAGGCGGAGGCGTTCAAGGCGCCGATCCGGCAGAAGTACGAGGACGAGGGCAATCCCTACTACGCCACGGCAAGGCTGTGGGACGACGGGGTGATCGACCCGGCGCAGACGCGCGATGTGCTGGGGCTGGCGCTGGCGGCGTGTTTGGAAGCGCCGATTGCGGATAGGCCGGCGTTCGGGGTGTTCCGGATGTGAGGGGGGACGAAGGCACCTTATTTCTCGCTGCTTTCCAGCAGTTGAAGAACGCGACTAACGATTCGCCTTCATTCTTGGAGGAGCATTGGCATGATCGCGAAGACCTCCAACATTTATGTGACTGCCTGAACAATTATCGGCGTAGCTTTGACATCGCCGAGGAGTGGACACCGGTTGCATTTACACCGCATGTCCCAGCATCTGCGTCAAAGGCGCGGAGGGAGTATGATGACCTGTGGCAATGGATCGTCGCACGGATCGCAAACCGCGAGTTTGATGCACTATTCGAAGAGTTATTTCCTGGAGGATCATTTGACGACGAATCATTACCAGCCGATCCGATTGGCCGCGACATTGAGGGCTGGAAGTCTAGGGCAAGAAGCGATACTAATAGTTTAGAACAAGCTTTTGATTATCTCGCCGACCGAAGAGCGAACGATGACGACGATGATTTTGAATGGGTGGACGACTCGCAGTTGAGTTGGGATCGCCTCACGAAGGTTGTCGGTCTGGACTTGAAAGGAGCGTTCTGGAGACGGAACGCAATTCCGCATATTTTATTCCCTTCTCATGTATCTAGTCACTATGGCCCGGACCGTGCATCAATCTATCGACGGCTCTATGATGCTTCGCGAGCGTTCACATTTGGCGCACCGTTTGCCGCATTGGCGATGCAACGGGCAGTATTGGAACAGTTGCTGAAAGAGCATTGGGGTTCCCATAAAGGTTGGGTGCGCGATGCTAATCTTCCTAGCTTAACGCTCGATGCGCGAGCAGAACGATTAAAGCGCTTCGGAGATAAGGCTCTCCACGGCGATCCAGAAAAACTGTCCGCCGATGAATTGGACCGAGAGATCATAAAGAATTTTCTGCTCTTGCGAGAGCTAATCGAGACGGCTCCGGAGGCGAAATAGCATGATCCAATCCCTCCTCATCGCCAATCGCGGCGAAATCGCCTGCCGGATCATCCGCACCGCGCGGGCGATGGGTATTCGCACGGTCGCAGTTTATTCGGACGCGGATGCCAAGGCGCTGCACGTCCGGCAGGCCGACGAGGCGGTGCATATTGGGCCGTCGCCGGCGCGGGAGAGCTATCTGATCGGGGAGAAGATCATTGCCGCCGCGCAGCAAACCGGGGCCGAGGCGATCCACCCGGGCTACGGCTTCCTTTCGGAAAACGCCGCATTCGCCCAATCCGTGATTGACGCGGGGCTGGTTTGGGTTGGCCCGTCACCGGCCAGCATCACCGCGATGGGGCTCAAGGACGCGGCCAAGAAGCTGATGGCGGCGGCGGGGGTGCCGGTCACGCCCGGCTATCTCGGCGAGAACCAGGCGCCCGGTGTGCTTGCCGAGGAGGCGGGCAAGATCGGCTATCCGGTGCTGATCAAGGCGGTCGCCGGCGGCGGCGGCAAGGGCATGCGGCTGGTCGAGCAGGCGAGCGAATTCGCCGACGCGCTCGCCTCGTGCCAGCGCGAGGCTAGCGCCTCGTTCGGTAATGCCCATGTGCTGCTGGAGAAATACATCCAGCGCCCGCGCCACATCGAGGTGCAGGTGTTCGGCGACAGCCACGGCAATGTCGTCCACCTGTTCGAGCGCGACTGCTCGCTCCAGCGCCGCCACCAGAAAGTCATCGAGGAAGCCCCCGCGCCGGGCATGGATGCGGCCACCCGCGAGGCCTTATGCTGCGCAGCATTGCGTGCAGCAAAAGCCGTCGATTATGTCGGCGCGGGGACCATCGAGTTCATCGCCGACGCCAGCGAGGGCCTGCGCGCGGACCGCATATGGTTCATGGAGATGAACACGCGGCTGCAAGTGGAACACCCGGTGACCGAGGAAATCACCGGGGTTGATCTGGTCGAATGGCAATTGCGCGTAGCCAGCGGCGAGCCGCTGCCGCTTGAGCAGGATCAACTCGCGATCAACGGCTGGGCAATGGAAGCGCGGCTTTATGCGGAGGATCCGGCCAAGGGGTTTCTGCCATCGATCGGGCCGCTTGATGTGTTCCAGCTCGGCGAGGCGGATGGAACACGGGGAACCGGGCGTATCGACACCGGGGTTGAACAAGGCGCGGAGGTCTCGCCGTTCTACGACCCGATGATCGCCAAGCTGATCGCCCACGGCGCCACCCGCGATGAGGCCCGCGAGACCCTGTCCGATATGCTCTCGGGTAGCGCGGTATGGCCGGTGCGGACCAATGCCGCGTTCCTGATCGCCGCCTTGGCGCATCCCGAATTTGTTGCTGGCGAAGTCGATACCGGGTTGATCGGCCGCGACGGCGATGCCATGGTGGCCGCGCCGGCGCCGTCGGCCGCCGCACTCACCGACGCTGCCATGACCCTGGTGCCGGCTTCCATCGCATCGGGCTTTCGCCTCAATGCGTGCCAACGGAAGACCGCGCCGTTCCTGCTCGACGGCAGACCGGTCGATGTCGTGCTGGACGGTGCTGGCGTGGAAAAGCCATCCGGCGAAATGCTGATCGCCGAGAACGGCATGGTCTGGCAATTGTCGCCTTGGCGGGTTGCCGGCGGCGCTGCCGCGGCGGGCGACGGCACCATCCTCTCTCCCATGCCCGGCAAGATCATCGCCGTCGAAGTCCGCAAGGGCGACACCGTGGTCAAGGGCCAAAAGCTGCTCACGCTCGAGGCGATGAAGATGGAGCACACCCTCACCGCCCCGTTCGACGGAGTTGTCGCGGAATTGAACGCCGCGGCTGGAGCGCAGGTGCAGGTCGAGGCGCTGCTGGTGCGGATCGAGCCGGCGGAAGAGAATTCGTAGTTCTCCAACCAAGCCTCCTGCGCAAGTGTCCGAGATGGTCCGGGAGCGCGACCGTAAATCTACCGCCGCCGCCAGCGCCGCAGCAACGAGCGGTCCGCCAGGATCGCCTGCGCCGCATTATGCCCCGGCGCGCCGGTCACGCCGCCGCCGGGATGCGTTCCCGCGCCGCACATGTAGAGGCCTTTAATCGGCGCACGGTAGTCACCGTGCCCCAGCACCGGCCGCGCCGACCACAGCTGGTCGAGGCTCATCCGGCCGTGGAAGATATCGCCGCCGACCAGACCGAATTTGCGTTCGAGATCGAGGGGCGAGTGGATTTGCCGGGCGATGATGCTGGCGCGGAAGTTGGGCGCGTGGGCGGTCACGGTATCGACGATGCAATCCGCCGCAGCTTCGCGCGCATCGTCCCACGAGCGGGCGGCGCCATCGGGATTGGCTGGCAGCTGTGGCGCGAACTGCTGGCAGAACAGGCTGGCGACATGCGCGCCGGGCGGGGCGAGGCTGTCATCGACGGTCGATGGGATGGTCAGCTCGACCACCGGCTGCCGCGACCAGCCCAGCGCGCGGGCATCGTCGAAAGCGCGGTCCATGTAATCGAGCCCCGGCGCGATGACGATGCCCGAGGCGTGGTGCTCAGCCTGCGCGGTGCCGGGCAGCACAGTGAAATCGGGCAATTCGCTGAGCGCGACATTCATCCGGAAGCTGCCCGAGCCGGTCTTGAACCCGGCGATGCGGCGGCGGAAATCGTCGGCCAGCTCGGAGGCATCGATCAACTGGCGGTAGAGCAGCGCCGGGCCGACATTGGCGGCGACGATGGGCGCGGCCAGTTCCTCGCCGCTTGCCAGCAGCACGCCTACTGCCCTGCCGCCGTCGACGAGCACCCGCGCGACCGGCGCCTCAAGACTGATCTCGGCGCCCGCATCGCCGCAGGCCGCTGCCATCGCCTGGGTAATCGCGCCCATGCCGCCCAGCGCATGGCCCCACGCGCCCGGCTTGCCGTTGACTTCGCCGAACACGTGATGGAGCAGCACATAGGCTGATCCGGGGGTCGAGACGCCGGCATAATTGCCGACCACCGCATCGAAGGCGAAAGCCGATTTGACCGCGTCGCTCTCGAACCAGCCATCGAGGAATTCGCGCGCGGACAGGGTGAAGATCCCGAGCAGTTCGCGCTTGGCGGGCAGGTCCAGCCGGGCCAGCGGCCATGCCTGCCGCGCCAGCGCCCATAGCGCCCCCGGTCCCCCGCCGGCGTTGGGCGGGATTTTCAGCGCAAGGTCGCGCAGCACCTGCGCCACCTGCTCCAGCGCGGCGGTATAGCGGGGATAGGCCTCGGCGTCCTTTTTCGAGAACCGCGCCAGTTCGGCCTGGGTTCGCGCCATGCCGCCGCCGAGCTTGAGGTAGTCGCCGGCAAACGGCAGGAAGTTGGCGATCGGGCGTTCGACAATGCGCAGGCCGCGCTGATGCAGCGCCATGTCGGCGATGATCTTTGGCCGCAGCAGGCTGACGGTGTAGCTCGCGGTCGAATTGCGGAAGCCGGGGTGGAATTCCTCGGTCACCGCCGCGCCGCCCACCACCGCTCGCCGCTCGAGCACCCGCACCTTCAGTCCCGCCCGGGCGAGATAGAAGGCGCAGACCAGCCCGTTATGGCCGCCGCCAATGATCAGGGCATCGTAGCGCTTGGTCACTTCTGGCTGGGCCTCCGGCTTTCGCCCTAGTGGATTGATTTTGACATTCGCATCCCGTTAGCCGCAATCTCAGTTTGCGAATGTCAAAATCTTGAAATCCACTAGAGTCATATAGTTGCTAGTG
>JAYVWX010000260.1:0-4269 GCA_043785715.1 Novosphingobium sp.
CATATCGGCGGCCAAATTCATGCTGCCACCAAGACGGGCAGGTTGTCAAAATACGTTTGATCCGGTGTCTTCGCGGCCAGGCTCGAATGCGGCCTGCGGCTGTTATAGAATGCAAAATACCGACCGATCGACATTCTGGCTTCGCTGACTGCGCCATAAGCACGCAGGTATCCGCTCGAGCGGGCATTCCCTTCTCGCCGCACACCCTGCGGCAAACCTGCGCAGTATGGATGGCGCAGGCGGATGTGCCGATGCAGAAAATCAGCCAGTATCTGGGGCACACATCGACCCGCGTGACGGAAAGTACATATGCGCGTTATTCCCCGTCGTTCATGCGGGACGCCGGGGAGGCCGCGACCTTCTGATGTACATCGGTACATCGGGGCCCGGCATGTACGTTGCCTTAAGTGATTGTAAACATTGGTGGGCGGTGACGGGCTCGAACCGCCGACCCTCTCGGTGTAAACGAGATGCTCTACCAACTGAGCTAACCGCCCGGCAGCGCTACATGGCGCGCGCGTCATGGCGCTTTAGTCTGCTGCGGTCGTGGGTCAACTGGCCAACCGCGCGGCGGCTGCATTGTTTGGATATGGCACCGGCGGTGCGGGCATGTTAGGCGACAGCCGCCGCAGCCGCAGGGATACCCGTGACCGTTATACAACCGTCCAGTCACCCGGTCCTCCCGAAGATCGCCAGCCCCGCCAAGCTGGATTTTGGCTGCAGCCAAGCCAAACAGCCGGCCTATATCGGCCTGGATATCTTCCCCGGCGCAGGCGATCTATTATGAACTCGAGGCGGTCAAGCCGCCCGCGCCCGGCGCAGCACCGGAATAGCGGATCACACCAGCCGCGACGCGCCCGTGCCGAGCTCGGCAAAGAAGCGCGCTACGGCGTCGGCCGCCTTGTCAGTCAGTGCGATAAAGGCGCGGCGGCGGTCGGCTTCATCTTCGACCCGCTGGAACAGCCCCGCCTCGGTCAGCTGACCGATCCAGCGCAGGGCCGTGGTCGGCGGCACGCCCGAGGCGATGCACAGCGAGGTGACCGAGACGCGGGTGTGCTCGGCGCGCGCCGCAGTGAGATCGAGCAGCATGTCCCAGGCGGGATCGCCGAACAGTTCGCCATCGAAAAAGCGCGCGCGCAGTTGCCGCTGGCGGATGATGCGGCGCACCAGCCGTGGGTCGGGCAAGGCGGGCCGGGTCGCCCGCACCAGCCGCTCGCCGCTGTCTTCGGGCTGCGCAGAGAAGGAGGACTTGGGGGTTTCGAAGCGAAAGGCGCTTTCGCCGCCCGCAGACGGACCAACCGGCGCGGCGCCGCCGCTCAGCCGTTCGAGCCGCTCGGCGATCTGGCCGACCTGCTCGGTCAGCCGTAACAGCACCAGCCGGTCTTCCTCGGACAATTCGCGCAGCCGCAGACTGGGCAGGCGCCCGAGCACCCGGCCTAGTGCAATCACCCGGTCGGCGCGGCTGGGATCGACCAAAATCTGCGGATTAGACTGATCGAGGCAGGCGAAGACATCGTCCAGCGCGGCGATGCTGGTCGAGACGATGAGATGCGCCCCGCAATGCGCCGCCCGCATATCGAGCCGCGACAGCGCCGCCAGTTCCGCGCCCCGCACCTCCGGGCAATCGAGTAACACCACTTCGCCAAGCACCCGCGCCTCGCCCTCAAGCAGGCTGGCGACATCGGCCACTTCGGCGATGCGAAATCCGGCAGCCTCGGCATCGTCGCGAATGGTCCCGCGCACATGCGCCCGGTCAGCGTAGATCGACAGGGTGAGCGGCAGGCCGGCGGCATCGTTGGCGGGTTCGGCATAGGAGAAATTGGCTTGGGACCTGGCGGTGCGACTCCGTTCCTGTGAACAGGAGTAGAACAAAAAGGGGTGATGTCAAGAATGTATCGCTCTGCCAAGCCAGCCGGCCAGTTCCCGCCGCACCAGCGCTTCGAGCATCGCCATTCCGGCGGCACTGTCGTTCAGGCAATCGAGCGCGGCGTAATGTGTGCCGCCAGCGGTTATGAACAGATCGCGGCCCCGGATTGCCAGTTCCTCGCGGGTCTCGAGGCAATCGGCGGCGAACCCCGGCGCGGCGATGGCGAGCGCCGCGGTGCCGTTCACCGCCTCGGCGCGCAGCACCGATTCGGTCGAGGGTTCGAGCCATTTGGCGCGGCCGAAGCGCGACTGGAAGCTGGTCTCGATCCTCAGCGCCGGAAAGTCCGCCGCCAGCGCTTCGCCCAGCAGCCGGGCGGTCTTGCGGCAGTGGCAATGGTAGGGATCGCCCAGCTGGAGCGTGCGTTCTGGCATGCCGTGAAAGCTGAGCAGCAAGACTTCCGGGGTAAACGACAATCCGCCAAGCTGGGAGGCAATGCCGCTGCGCAGCGCTTCAATGTGGAGCGGATCGTCGTAATAGGGCGGCAGGGTGCGGAGCGCTGGCTGCCAGCGCATGGCCTTGAGGGCGGCGCCGGCTGCGTCGATTGCGCTGCCCGTGGTCGCGCCGGAATATTGCGGATAAAGCGGGGCGATCAGGATGCGCTCGCAGCCAGCCCGCTTCAGCCGCGCCAGCTCAGTCCCCAGCGCCGGATTGCCATAGCGCATTGCCCAGGCGACCTGCACCGTCTCCCCCATTGCCGCCTCCAAAGCGCGGGCCTGCGCGGCGGTGATCGCGGCGAGCGGGGAGCCGGCCTCGGTCCACACTTGCGCGTAAGCGTGTGCCGATTTCCTCGGCCGCGTGTTGAGGATGATCCCGCGCAGGATTGGCTGCCAGAGCAGCTGCGGGATTTCGACGACGCGGGGATCGGAGAGGAATTCCTTGAGGTAGCGCTTCACCGCCTCCGGTGTGGGTGCATCGGGGGTGCCGAGGTTGACCAGCAGCACGCCGATCTTTGCGGCGGGGATTTGCGGATGATCCGCCGCGAGCATCAAATATCCTCCGAAAGTAGGGGTAGCTTGCGGAATCTCAGCCCGGTTGCGGAAAACAGCGCGTTGGCGACTGCCGGGGCCACCGCCGCGACGCCAAGCTCTCCGGGGTCGGCGGGATCGGCATCGCTGTCGATAAAATCCACTTCGATCTCCGGGCAATCGGCGAGCAGCGGCAGGCTTAGCGCACCGAGACGGCCGGTCAGCGGCAGGCCGTTGGCGTAGCCGGTGCTCGATCCGAGCGCGAGGCCGAGGCCGAACACCAGCCCGCCCTCGATCTGCTGGCGGGCGATGTCGAGATTGACGATGCGGCCGATGTCGGCGACCGCGCTGAGCTTGTCGACCCGCACCCCGGTCTCGTCGCGCCGGGCGGTGGCGATCACGGCTATGCGGCCTTCCCCGATCATGTGACAGGCCAGCCCCTGCCCGCTGGCATCGACCCCGCCGCCCCAGTTCGCCAGCGTCGCGGCAGCTTGCAGGCAGGCGACCAGGCGCGGCTCATGGCCCAGCATGGCGATGCGGAACGACAGCGGCTCGCGCCGGCCAAGCTGCGCCAGCTCGTCGATAAAGCTCTCGTTAAAAAAGGCGGTGTAGCCGTGGGCGTTGCCGCGCAGACGCCCGGTCGGCAGCCCGATGGTCACCGGCACCTGCTCGATCGCCATGTCGGCGATTGCATAGGGTGGGACCGCGCCTTCCATCGCCAGTGCGTCCGCCTCGCCGGCGCTGTCGGCCATGGCGCTCCAGGCGGTCTGCCCGCCGAACAGCCGGCGGCCGAATTCCTGACTGCTCGCCGGCATCGCCAACCGTGCGCGCCAGCCGGTGACATCGCCCGCCGGCGAGACCTTGGCCGCCATCACCGCGGCGACCGGGGTGCGCGGCCAGCCGGCGACATGTTCCTGCCAGCGCGACCAGGTGAGCTGCACCGGCCTGCCGGTCTCGCGCGCGATCACTGCCGCCTCGATGGCGTGATCATGCTCAAGCCGCCGGTCGAAGCTGCCGCCGGCCGGCATCGGATAGAGCACGACGTCGCGCTCATCGACCCCTGCCGCCTCGGCAGCGGCGCGGCGGGCGGCTTCGGGCGCCTGGGTGGCGAGCCAGAGTTCCAGCTTGCCGCCGGACAGCCTGGCGGCGGCGCTGGCGGTCTCCAATGTGGCGTGCAGCGCCGGGGCGACATCATAGCGCAGGGCGAGCGCATAGGGCCGCGCGGCAAGACTTTCGCTGTCGCCGCTAGCATAATGCGAGACCGCCTCACCGTGGCCCAGCCGTCTGTCCAGCGCCGCATCGATCTTCGTGCTATCAGCGCGTTGCGTGACATGGAACGTCGGAGCGATGGCCGCCAGAGCCTGTTCGGCCGACCAC
>JAYVWX010000261.1:0-3069 GCA_043785715.1 Novosphingobium sp.
TCCCGGGTTCACCTCGACCGCGAGCTGCGAAAGCGCGCTGACCTATATCGATGGCGACGAAGGCGTGCTGCTGCACCGCGGTTATCCGATCGGGCAACTGGCCGAACATTCCAGCTTTATGGAAGTCAGCTACCTGCTGCTCAACGGCGAACTGCCGAGCCAGACCCAGCTCAAGGATTTCAGCTACACGATCAGCCGCCACACGATGCTGCACGAGCAGTTGATGACGTTCTACCGCGGATTTCGCCGCGACGCCCACCCGATGGCAATCATGTGCGGCGTGGTTGGCGCGCTTTCCGCCTTTTATCACGATTCGACCGACATTTCCGACCCGGTGCACCGCAAGATCAGTTCGCACCGCCTGGTCGCCAAGATGCCGACGATCGCCGCCGCTGCGTATAAATATTCGGTTGGCCAGCCGTTCGTTTATCCGGACAACTCGCTGAGCTACACCGGCAATTTCCTGCGTATGACATTCGGCGTTCCGGCCGAGCGGTACGAAGTCAACCCGATCGTCGAAAAGGCGCTCGACCAGATCTTCATCGTTCACGCCGATCACGAGCAGAACGCCTCGACCTCGACCGTGCGTCTTGCCGGCTCGTCGGGGGCCAACCCGTTCGCCTGCATTGCCGCCGGAATCGCTTGCCTGTGGGGTCCGGCGCACGGCGGCGCTAACGAGGCCGCGCTCAACATGCTGCGCGAAATCGGCACGCCCGACCGCATTCCGCATTATATCGAGCGCGCCAAGGACAAGAACGATCCGTTCCGCCTGATGGGCTTCGGTCACCGCGTCTATAAGAATTACGACCCGCGGGCGACAGTGATCCAGGGCATGGTCCGCGATGTGCTGGGCTCGCTGGGAATCACCGATCCGGTGTTCGAGGTAGCGCTCCAGCTTGAGGAAATGGCGCTCAACGATCCCTACTTCATCGAAAAGAAGCTGTTTCCCAACGTCGATTTCTATTCGGGCGTGATCCTTTCGGCGATCGGCTTCCCGACCACGATGTTCACCGTGCTGTTCGCGCTCGCGCGCACCGTCGGCTGGGTCGCGCAGTGGAACGAGATGATCTCCGACCCTGGGCAGAAGATCGGCCGCCCGCGCCAGCTCTACACCGGGCCGGTTTCGCGCGACTACGTTTCGCTCGACAAGCGCTGATCACGCTGCAAAGTAGCTCGCGAGGTCTTGGCATTTGGCCACGGCATGGGGGTGAATTGGCGATGACAACCTTGCGCTTGATCGGAAAGTTCATCGGCGGCCTGTACGCGCTCGCCGGGTCGTTCTGGGCTTTACAGGGGGCCGGCGTAATTATGTGGCCGAGCGAGAGCTTTATGCTGGCCGACAGCAAATGGATCATTATCGGAATTGCAGTCGCTCTTACCGGCGTGCTTTTGATCCTGTTAAGCCGCCGTAGTGGGAGCGGCAGCCAGTAAGTCGGCCGGGACTTCCAACACAAACCGTGCGCCCTGCCCGGGCGCACTTTCCACCTGCAAGTCTCCGCCCATCGCGCGCGCCAATCGGCGTGAGATGTAAAGCCCCAGCCCAGAGCCGCCGTCTTCGCCGCTACGGCCAAGCCGCTCGAATTTTTCGAATACCTTGGCCTGCTGCTCATCGGACAAACCGGGACCCTGATCGGCGACAATCATCCGTGCCCGGCCGCCCGCGTCTTCGAGCCTGATCCACACCTGCGAATTGTCCGGAGAATAGCGGATCGCATTGCCGACCAGGTTGAGCATGACTTGCAGCACCCGCCGGAATTCAGCGATCGCGGGCAAGGTTTCGCCCAGCTTGGGCGCATCAATCGTGATGCCGCGTTCGCCCGCCCGCACGCCCAAAATCCCTGCGGCGCGGCGGGCCACGTCGGCCAGGTCGATCCGGTCTGGCGCGGTGTTGAACTGATCGGCTTCAACCACTTCGAGATCGGCCAGATCTTCGACCAAGGCCAGCAGGTGCTGCCCGGCCGAGGCAATGTCGGCGGCGTACTGGCTGTATTCCTCGGCCAGCGGGCCCGCCATCCTGGTGCGGATTGTCTCGGCATTGGCGATAATCCGTGCGATCGGCTGGCGCAGCACCGGGGCGATATCGCGCCCCACCAGCCCGCGCCCATTACTGGGCATCACGAAACCGGCAGCGGCCGGTTTGGGCGCGGCGGCAAGCGGCGTCTCTGCAGTCAGGCACAGCTCGAAGCCCAGCGGACTGCCGCCAGGAACCTCGTGCGGCAGGAGATTGGCGCGCCAGCGCCGCTCCGATCCTGCGATCTTGACGCTGGCCCCGTCGAGCAACCGCCAGTGCATCGGCTGTTCGTGCGCCGCGCCGTCGATCTCGACGAAATCGGTCCAGGACTGCCCCAACCCTGCCTGCATCGCCGCTGACAAATCAGCCAGATCGGCCGCGCTGGCCTCGACGCTGCGCAGGGCCTGGCCCGCATCTAGCTGGGCGGTCAATTCCGCCAGGGTGCGGTCGATCGCCGCGCGGTGCCCGCTGATTGCGGCCGGATCTTCGGATACGAGCGGCCCGCATTGCCAGCTGGTTACACGGATTGTGCAGCCGCCTTCTGCGGCCGGTTCGACTTCGACCCAGGCGGTGATCATTTCACGGCCATCGTGCGCCCGAATAGCCCGCGCCAGCTTGAGGCCGAAGCTGCACGCCTTTTCAACCAAATCGTGCAAGGCCGGGATGGCGATGGCACCGGGCAGCGCGCCACCGCAGGCCAGTTGCAACCCGGCCAGCGGCTCTTGCGCGCTGACCAATTGGCCGCACGCATCGCTATTCCCGATTGCCAAAACCGGACTGGCTTCGCTCATGCCCGCTCAGCCGCCCGGAAAGCTGGCCGAACGCGCCAGCAGCGCCGCAGCCTGATCGCTGCCGAGTTGGTCGAAGCCGCAGGGCAGCGCCACCTCTGGGTGGAGCGAAGCGAACTGTTCTTCGATTGCCTGATGCTTCAGACCCGAAGCCCGCAGTGCAAGTGCCAGACGAGCCAGTTGTCCTTCGTTGGTGGCCAGCACTGCCATGTCACGGTCTTGCCCCGATGCCAGCGCCAGCGCGCTCAGGAAGATGCTCGCCCCGGCATG
>JAYVWX010000262.1:0-2018 GCA_043785715.1 Novosphingobium sp.
TACCGCCGGCCCGGCGTTCAATGTCGATCCGAGCATAGCTGCCTACCGCGCCAATGCGGCTGCGGCGCGTTTTTCACGTAACGTCGCCAGTCAGATGTACGGACCGGGCAAGATCTATGGCTACCTTTATGGCGGATCGGGCGGCGGCTACCGCACGCTGGGATCGATGGAACATGTCAGCGACGCCTGGGACGGCGCAGTGCCTTTCGTGCTCGGATCGCCGATGGCCGCGCCGAACAGCTTCACCATTCGCATGCACGCAATGCGCATTTTGCAGGACAAATTTGCCGGGATAGTTGATGCGGTTGATGCGGGCGGAAGCGGCGATCCCTATGCCGGGCTGAATGCCGAGCAGGCCGACGCGCTCAAGGAAGTCACCGGCATGGGCTTCCCGCTCAAGAGCTGGTTTGGTTTTAAGACTATGGGCGTCCACGGCTTTACCGCGCTCTATCAGGGCATGGTGATGGCCGATCCCGCCTACTTCGAGGATTTCTGGACGAAGCCGGGTTATCTTGGATTCACGCCAACGGATTCGCTTAAAGCGGCGCGGCTGCAATATGTCACCAAAGTCAAAGCCCCGCTCAGCGAAGATGAAGCTGTCGCCAAGGGCATCACCGACCTGCGCATGCCGGGCACCGCGCGCGGTGCGGCGGAGACCGCGTGGCAACTGGCAGTCCATGATCCTGATAGCAAGCGCGTGGTCGCATTTCAGCTCGAAGGCACGCCGCCAGATGTAGGCTTCCTCGGCGGCGATCTGTTTGTTTTGTCGGGAGAATCGAAGGGCAAGCGCATCGCCTTGCGCGCGCTGGTCGGCGATACCGCTACTCTGGGGGTGGCCAATGCAGCGGCGGTGGCGAAGCTGAGGCCGGGCGATGAGGTGCGGGTGGATAATTCAAACTTCCTCGCGGCGCAGACCTTTCACCGTCACCAGGTTCCCGATGCCAGCTACCAGGTCTATGACCAGTTCAGGTGAGCGGACGGCAAGCCGCTGTTTCCGCAGCGCAAGATGCTGCTCGGGCCGATGTTCGCAGCAGGCGCGGCGGGGACGGTCCCGACGGGCCATTTCAACGGCAAGATCATCACGGTGGATTCGCTGCTCGATCGCGAGGCGGTGCCTTGGCAGGCGGACTGGTATCGCCAGCGCTTCGATGCCAATTACGGCAAGGATGCGATCAACCGCTACCGCATCTGGTACACCGAAAACGCGCTGCACGGCGCTTCGGAGGCGGCGAGCGCCCCCACACGGGTGATCAGCTATATCCCGATCCTGCAACAGGCGCTGCGCGATGTTTCGGCTTGGGTGGAAAAAGGCACGCCGCCGCCCGCCAGCACCAGTTACAAAATCGTGGGCGGGCAAGTGATCGTGCCGCCTACCGCCGATGCGCGACACGGGATTCAGCCGGTGATCGCCTTTACGGCCAATGGCGGGGTCAAGACGGTGGTCAAACGCGGGCAGGCTGTGCGCTTCGTGGCGAAAGTTACGGCCCCTCCCGGCACGGGAATGGCGGTTGGCGCGGACTGGGACTTTGATGGATCAGGCGCATTTGCCAATCAGGCAAACCCTGCCAAGGCCGCGCGATCATTCACCGTTTCGGCCAGCCACGCATTCGATGAACCCGGCACCTATTTTGTCGCCATGCGGGGCTATTCGCAGCGCAACGGCGATAGGCAAACGCCCTATGCGCGCATACCCAATATAGCCCGCGTTCGCGTAGTTGTGAAATAAGTTCAGCGAACCCGCCCATCCGCATCGCGGCGTCGCGCGGAGAGAGCTTTTCCTGCGCGCCGGGCTTTTCGCCCGGATAGCGGTCGGACTTCGGCGTCATCGTGTCAAGGTTCCAGTCCGCTTCCGCAAAAGCGGTATGCGCCTCCTTGGTGTGCGGATAGCCATTGCCGACCTGATGCTCGTCATCAATGATATCGCCGCGGCCTTCAGCGACGAAGAACCGCACGCGGATATCATCGGGCGCACGGTCCCAAGGGCGGGCCCCGGCGGTTTGCAGCACCGACGTTTCTAC
>JAYVWX010000263.1:0-6958 GCA_043785715.1 Novosphingobium sp.
CTCTCGGGAAGCAAGCCCTTCCACACCATCCTCGAGGCCGTCACCGCCTGATCGCCCGCGACAGGGGGTGGGTAATTACGACGATTTTTCCTCGTGGAACGTGCGGCGACGTCCAGCATTCTGTTACCAGCATAAGTGATGCAGGTAGTCTATCGTGGGTGCAATCGTGGGGTATCGTCGACCAAGATCAATTAAGCGCTGAAAAGAAATCAGCGCTGGAAGCGATGGGCATATTCGCGCTCTCGGTCTATTCGATCGAGGGGCTTTACTATGATCCAGCGATTGTCAGCAAGATTGCAGAGCGCCAAAGTTCAATCATCGAAAAAGACGCAAGAGCGATGGTCGAGGATGCAAGGACTGGTTTTCTCGCCGAGATTGCGAGAAATGTTGAGCGCCTTTCAGCACGCATGACTGAGCAAGTTGTGAAGGACAAAATCAGTTGCGAGATGCCCGACTGGAAAAAAATACAATCGAGCCAAGGAGTTCACATATCCGTGGATTCGAAGGCTCTCTATGATTCAGAAATTCAACAATTAAACAGTTGGATAGCTTCAAGCGATGTCGAGAAAATCGTTGCACGGTATCCCATTCGCGAAACTGGGGCGCTGACGGCAATCGCAACCGCATTGCAGTTCAAGAATCGCACTCAGTACGAATCTGCTGTTCGCAAGCTCGTTGTAGATGACAAAGCCATCAGGTCATTTTTAGAAACAAAATTTGGCGGCCTGCTTGCTGCGATAAATAGAGGAAGGCTGGGCTTACCCAGCTAATCTTCCAAGCGCCCCAGCCCCCGCATAAACCGCCGCATCGCCCAGCTCTTCCTCGATCCGGATCAGCTGGTTATACTTGGCCAGCCGGTCCGAACGCGCCAAACTCCCGGTCTTGATTTGGCCGCAGTTGGTCGCCACCGCCAAGTCGGCGATGGTCGCGTCCTCGGTCTCGCCCGAGCGGTGCGACATCACCGCGGTGTAGCCGGCGCGCTGGGCGATCGCGACCGCCTCCAGCGTCTCGGTCAGGGTGCCGATCTGGTTGACCTTGACCAGCAGCGAATTGGCCAGGCCCTTGCCGATGCCCATCGCCAGCCGCTTCGGATTGGTGACGAACAGATCGTCGCCGACCAGTTGCACCGTGCCGCCGATCTTGTCGGTGAGCGCCTTCCAGCCGGCAAAATCGTCCTCGCCCATGCCATCCTCGATCGAGCGGATCGGGTAGTCATCGCACAGCTTGGCGAGGTAATCGGCCATTTCGACTGGCGAAAGCAACAGGCCCTCGCCGCTGATCTCATACTTGCCGCCGCGGAAAAATTCGGTCGCCGCGCAGTCGAGCGCCAGCACCACGTCCGTACCCGGCTTGAAGCCCGCCTGCTCGACCGAGGCCATGATGAAATCCAGCGCGGCGCGGGTGCTGGCAAGGTTTGGCGCAAAGCCGCCTTCGTCGCCCACCGCCGTCGCCAGCCCCTTGTCGGCCAGGCCCTTCTTCAGCGTATGGAAGATCTCCGCGCCC
Organism: Novosphingobium sp.; assembly: GCA_043785715.1. Classification (GTDB taxonomy): domain Bacteria; phylum Pseudomonadota; class Alphaproteobacteria; order Sphingomonadales; family Sphingomonadaceae; genus Novosphingobium. The sequence continues at coordinate 1,504 of JAYVWX010000263.1, forward strand.
CAGCGCACCGCTTCGGCCAGGCTCGGCGCGCCGACCGGCATCACCATGAATTCCTGGAAGTCGATCGGATTGTCCGCATGTACGCCGCCATTGACGATGTTCATCATCGGCACCGGCAGGACATGCGCCGACACCCCGCCGATATAGCTGTAAAGCGGCAGTCCGCGCGCGTTCGCCGCCGCCTTGGCCACCGCGAGACTGACGCCGAGAATGGCATTGGCGCCGAGCCGGGCCTTGTTCTCCGTCCCGTCCAGTTCGATCATCGCCCGATCGACATCGCGCTGGTCTTCGGCGTCGAACCCGAGCAGCGCATCGGAAATCTCCCCGTTCACCGCCTTGACCGCCCCCAGCACACCCTTGCCGAGATAGCGCCCCTTGTCACCGTCGCGCAATTCGACCGCCTCATGCGCCCCGGTCGAGGCGCCCGAAGGCACCGCGGCGCGGCCGAAGCTGCCATCGTCGAGCAGCACATCGACCTCGACGGTAGGATTGCCGCGGCTGTCGAGAATCTCGCGTCCGTGGATGTCGATGATCGCGGTCATTGCGGGTGTTTATCCTTTAATAGAACCATTTCGCGTCATCGCGCTCCTAGGCATGGGAACCATTGGCGGCAAGTTGCATTGCAATGTCTTGTGTCGCACTATGCGCACCCACGATCACACGCACCGCCCCCGCGGGGGCCCAAGGAGGGCGACATGTCCGAGATGAACACCGACCCGACCGCTAATCCGGCGAATCCTGCCAACCCGCCGTTGACCGGCACACCAGCTGCAACGGAACCCCCCGCCAAGGAGCGGTTCGCCAAAGCACTCGACGAGGCCAAAGCCGGCGCCCAGCAGCTTGGCAAGGAAGCTCAAGAACGGGTCGGGGCCTACAAGGAAAAGGTCAGCGGCGCCCGCAGCGAATGGGTAGACGAAGCGAAGTCCATGACCAATCAGGCCAAGGACCAGGCATTTATCCTGGCCAATGAAGGCAAGGCGCGCGCGAGCGAAGCAATTTCCGGCCTCGGCAAATTGGTCGAGGAAAACGCTGCCACCATCGATGCGAAGGTGGGGGTGAAATACGGCGATTATGCCCGCTCCGCCGCGCGCGGCATGCAGGATGCGGCGACCAAGCTTGAAACCAGGGAACTCGGCGAACTGGGCGAAGATGCCAAGGATTTCGTCCGCAAAAGTCCGGGTATCGCGGTTGGAATTGCCGCCGCATTGGGCTTCATGGTCTCTCGCATGTTCAAGAAGTCCAGCAACTGAAGGCGCGGGCGGCAGACCACCCATGAAAGACGACGTCTCGTCCTATGCGAGCGGCAGCGTAACCGGCGCGAGTGCTGACGCGGATCGTTCGCTGGCGGACGATCTGCGGCAGCTGGCGGAGGACAGTAAGGCCTTCGCCAAGGCGGAAGCTGCCTATCAGAAAGCGCGGGCGGCCTATGCCGGAAACCAGGCCCGCGGACTTGCGATCAGGGGCGGACTGGCGCTCGCGCTTGGGTTTTTTGCTTTGATGGCGCTGACGCTCGGCCTGGTTCTGGCGCTTACGCCCGTGCTCACGGCATGGGGCGCCACGGCGGTCGTGTTCCTCGGCCTGCTGCTGCTGGGGCTGATCCTCGCAGCCTCCGCCGCGGCGAAATGGCGGGGCATGGTTCGAATGCTGACTCAGGGCGAGGCGGGAAAATGACCCACGCTGAAAGCCAGTTGCTGGCGGCGCGGGCTAGCCGCAACGCTGCCAAAGCCGCCTTCGATCAGCGCTCCGCTCAGGTCAAAGGCGATATCGAAGCGCGCGGGGTCGGGGGCCGGATCGCTGAACGGCTCAGCGAGGAAGCGCGCAAGGGCGCCGGACAGGCGATCGAAGTGGCGAGCGAAAGCAAGCTGATTGTCGCTGCGGTTGTCGGTGCATTCACCCTGTGGTTGCTGCGGCACCCGATAATTGCCTGGATCGACGAGCGGCTCGATGAATTGCAAGACGATTAAAAGGTGACCGATGATGAATGAAGCCGGATTGATTACCCAGTCGCCGCTGGCCAAGCCGGCGGAAGTGGATCCACCGGACTCGATCTCCGATCTTGCGCGGGAATATCCGGGGCTGCTCGTTGTCGGCGGGCTGGCGTTGGGGCTTCTGGTCGGCGCGTTGCTACCGCGGGGCGCCGCGCGCAAGCTGGCCAATGGCGCGATGACCGCCGCTGCGCTTGGCGGAGAAGCCAGCATGTCCCTGGCCCGGCAAGCGCGCGTGAAAGCGCAGAACGCCGCGGCGGAAGCGGGCGAGCAGTTGGGAGACTTCAAGGACGAGGCTGGCCAAACCGCCGGCAAACTCCGCCGTCGTGCCGCCAACGCCGCCGGTGATACATCCAGCACCGGGATAGATATGGCGCGCGCGGGGCTGCGGCTGCTGAGTTCGCTGCGGCATTGATTTTTCGGCGGAAGCTCCAGTGCCGGCCTTCGACAATCCCGGCGCAAGGGCTATAGGCGGTGCCACCGCCTCCTTTTGCCGAAAGCGCCAACTATGCAGAAACTCCACCTTGTCATGGGCGGCCGCGTCAGCGACCCGCAGGGCTTGGATTTCGTCGATCTCGATGCGATGGATCTTGTCGGGATCTATCCCGATTACGATTCGGCCGAAGAGGCCTGGCGCGGCTCCGCGCAGCGCACGGTGGACGATGCCGAGATGAAATACGTCATCGTCCATCTCCACCGGCTGCTGGAGCCGGATGTGCCGGGGGATTGAGCCTGCTCCGCATTTCCGCGCCGGCGGTGCATCAGATGAATTCGATCTTCTTCACGTGGTAACAGCGGTCGCCCGAGGGCACTGTCACTTCGATCTCATCCTCGACCTTGCGGCCGATCAGCGCCCGGCCGAGCGGCGAGTTGTAACTGATCCGTCCGATCTTGGCGTCCGCTTCATAGGGTCCGACGATCTGGTAGCGCACCGGCTTTTCGTCATCGTCGAGCAGCGACACGGTCGCTCCGAAAATGATCTTTTCGCCTGATAAAGTCGCCGGATCGATGATCTGCGCACGGCTGACGCGATCCTCCAGGTCGCCGATCGAGGCTTCGACCTGGCCCTGGCGTTCCTTGGCGGCGTGATATTCGGCGTTTTCCGACAAATCGCCGTGCGCCCGCGCCTCCTCGATCGACTCGACGATCCGCGGTCGTTCCTCGCGCAGCGCTTTCAGTTCGGCGGCAAGCCGTTCATAGCCTTCCGCCAGCATCGGCAACTTTTCGACACTTGCCATTCCCTGTTCGTCCTCTTTTCGCCACCGGTCCGGCGACTATTGCCCCGCCCGGTTCCCCGAAGTGAAACCGGGTTCGCCACTCGCGATATCGGGAAAACGCGATCTGTCAGCTATAATAGTCCTGTAACGAACGCACTTCAAGTTTGGCGCCGCGCAGCGCCTCGATTGCCTGAGCGCTCGCCAGCGATGCTGCCGCGGTGGTGAAATAGGGCACCTTGGCGTGCAGCGCCGAAGCGCGGATCGATGCGGAATCCTTGTGGCTTTGCCAGCCCTCGGTGGTGTTGAAGATCAGCGCCACGCCGCCGTCGATGATGTGGTCGACGATATGCGGGCGGCCCTCCGCAACCTTGTTGACCCGTTCGACCGGAATGCCCGCATCGGCGAGGTATTTCTGCGTTCCACCGGTGGCAACGATGCTGAAGCCAAGCTCGACCAGCTTGGTCACCGCGGCCAGGATCACCGGCTTGTCACTATCCTTGACCGAGACGAAGGCCACCCCGCCATCGGGCAACAGTGTTCCCGCGCCCAGCTGCGATTTGGCAAAGGCGGTGGCGAAATCGGTATCGATGCCCATGACTTCGCCGGTGGATTTCATCTCCGGGCTCAACACCGGATCGACGCCCGGGAAACGGGCGAAGGGGAACACCGCTTCTTTTACCGCCATGTAGGGCAAGTCGCGTTTGAACGGCGGGAAGCTGGACAGCTTCTCGCCGGCCATCACCCGAGCGGCGATCTTGGCCACCGGCTGGCCGATCGCCTTGGCGACGAAGGGTATAGTGCGGCTGGCGCGCGGGTTGACCTCGATCAGGAACACATCGCTGCCTTGCACCGCGAACTGGATGTTCATGAGGCCCCGCACGCCGAGCGCAAAGGCCAGCAATTCCGCCTGGCGTTCCATTTCGGCGATGATTTCGGGCGCGAGGTTATAGGGCGGCAGCGTGCAGGCGCTGTCGCCCGAATGGATGCCGGCCTCCTCGATATGCTGCATGACGCCGGCGACCACGACCTGCTCGCCGTCGCACAGCGCATCGACATCGCATTCGATGGCATCGCGCAGATACCGGTCGATCAGCACCGGGCTGTCGCCCGACACCTGGACGGCGGTGGCGATATAGTCGTCGAGCTGGGCGTCGCTATCGACGATCTCCATCGCTCGCCCGCCCAGCACGTAGCTCGGCCGGATCAGCACTGGATAGCCGATCCGGCCGGCCACCGCGATCGCCTCGTCGCGGCTACGGGCGATGCCGTTCTCCGGCTGCTTAAGGCCCAGTTTCGTCACCAGCGCGGCAAACCGCTCGCGGTCCTCGGCCAGGTCGATGGCATCTGGAGAGGTGCCCAGGATCGGAATGCCGGCATCCTCGAGCACCTGCGCCAGCTTCAGCGGCGTCTGCCCGCCGAACTGGACAATGACGCCCAGCAGCGTGCCGTTGCGCTGTTCGACCCGCAGGATCTCCAGCACATCCTCACCGGTCAGCGGCTCGAAATAGAGCCGGTCGGAAGTGTCGTAGTCGGTGCTGACCGTCTCGGGGTTGCAGTTGACCATGATCGTCTCATAGCCAGCCTCCGCCAGCGCGAAGCAGGCGTGGACGCAGCAATAGTCGAACTCGATCCCCTGGCCGATGCGGTTGGGCCCGCCGCCCAGGATCACCACCTTCTTGCGGTCGGATGGCGCCGCCTCGCACTCCGGTTCACCGAAGGCCGGCGCCTCATAGGTGGAATACATATAGGGCGTGACCGCGTCGAACTCGGCGGCGCAGCTGTCGATCCGCTTGAACACCGGGTGGACCCCGAGCTTGTGGCGCAGCTCGCAGACCTCCTGCTCACTGGTCGCCCCGGCCATCGCCCGCAACGCATCGTGCAGCAGCCCGGCGCGGCGCGCCTGGGTTTCGCCCATGCCGCCGGCGACGCCGACCGAGCGCACCGCCAGCGTCGCCAGCCGTTTGTCGGAAAAGCCCATCGCCTTCAAACGCCGGAGGCCCGCCGCATCGATCGGCAAGCCATGCGCGTGGATGCTGGCTTCTTCAGCGATGATCTCGTCGATCTGTCGCAGGAACCACGGGTCGTAATGGGTGATCGCATTCACGTCCTCGACGCTGAATCCCTCGCGGAACGCCTGCGCCACCACCAGCAGCCGGTCCGGCGTCTGGCGGGCGAGCGCGGCGGTGATTTGGTCGCGGCCGGCGCCCTCCAGCGCCACCACGCGGTTGAACCCGTCGAGTCCGGTTTCCAGCC
>JAYVWX010000264.1:0-4637 GCA_043785715.1 Novosphingobium sp.
TCGACCCCGACGTGATCGCCGCGGGCAAGCAGGCGCTCGACGAGTTCGGCGCGGGGACCACCGGCAGCCGGGTGCTCAACGGCACCTACGCGGGGCACCGCGACGTCGAGGAGGCCTTGAAGGAATTCTACGCCATGGACCATGCCATGGTGTTTTCGACCGGCTATCAGGCCAACCTCGGCATCATCAGCACCATGGCCGGCAAGGGCGACTACATCGTCCTCGACATCGACAGCCACGCCAGCATCTGGGACGGCTGCAAGCTGGGCGACGCCGAGGTCGTGCCGTTCAAGCACAATGATATCGAGGCGATGGAAAAGCGCCTCAAGCGCATTCCGGAGGGCGCGGGCAAGCTGGTGATCCTCGAGGGCGTCTATTCGATGCTCGGCGATATCGCACCGCTCAAGGATATGATCGCCGTCGCCAAGGCGCAGGGCGCGATGGTGCTGGTCGACGAGGCGCATTCGATGGGCTTCATCGGCCCGAACGGGCGCGGCGTGGCGGAGGACCAGGGGGTGCTGGACGACGTCGATTTCATAATCGGCACCTTTTCCAAAAGCGTCGGCACGGTCGGGGGCTTTTGCGTGTCGAACCATCCGAAATTCGAAATCCTGCGACTGGTCTGCCGGCCCTACGTGTTTACCGCCAGCCTGCCTCCCAGCGTTGTGGCGACCGCAGCGACATCGATCCGCCAGCTGATGCACAGCAGCGACAAGCGCGCGCATTTGTGGGAAAATTCGCGCACCTTGCACGCCGGGCTGAAGGACCGCGGTTTCCAGCTGGGGACCGACACCCCGCAAAGCGCGATCATTGCCGTCATCATGCCCGACCTCGAACGCGGTGCGGCCATGTGGGAGGCGCTGCTGGGCGAAGGGCTCTATGTCAATCTCGCCCGGCCGCCGGCGACCCCGGCCAACATGACGCTGCTGCGCTGCTCGCTATGTGCGGAGCACTCCGCCCCTCAGGTGCAGACCATTATCGGCATGTTCGAGCGCGCCGGAAAGGCCGTGGGCATCATCTAACCCGTTTGCGCGGGCGTCCGCCTTGCGCGGGTCAGGCGCGGTGGCGCTCGGCGAAGGCCAGGAAGGCTTCTAGCCATTTGCCGGCGAAATCCGCGGTTTTGCCAGCGAGCTTGCCGTCAGCGCCGATCATATGCTCGCGCCATTGGAGGAATGCCTCGGGCTGACCGAGCGTGAGCATGCCGACCGCGACCAGAATGTTGCGCAAATGCTGCTGCGCTGCCGCGGTGCCGATCACACCGGGCGACGTGCCGATGATCGCCGCCGGCTTGCCCGCCCAGGCGCTGTCGCCATAGGGCCGGGAGGCGTGGTCGATCGCATTCTTGAGCACGCCAGGGATCGAGCGATTGTATTCCGGAGTGACGAAAATTACCGCGTCGGCTTCTCTGATCTGCTGCTTCAGCTGTTTCGCCGCATCGGGCTGGTTGGCGTCGTCGTCCTGATTGTAGAGCGGCAGCGCGCCGATATCCGGGAAAGCGAAGGCGTGACCCGCCGCCGCGGGATGGCGCGTCAGGGCTTCGGCCAAACGGCGATTGAACGATTCGCGGCGTAGACTGCCGACGACGACGGCGATGGTCAGGGACATGGATACTCTCCTTATCGCAGGGCAATACCCGGCGCTGCAACCGGTTCCCGAGCACGCGGCAACAGCGAACCGGCATCAGGCTCGGCGGGCCAAATTCACAACCTGTTCAACTTGATCCGCGCAAGCTCTCGATGAGAGCGAATCGGAGAGACGTGATGTTTTTATCCTATATTCGCAAAGGTTTGCTTGTGGCGGGCGGGGCCATCGCCTTGGCGGGCTGCTCGAGTTATGGTAGCGGCTATGGCTTGGGTTATGGCTACGGCTATGACGATTACTATAGCCCGAGGTACAGTGTATACGGTTACTCTGGTTGGTACGACGACTATTATTACCCAGGCAACGGCTATTATATCTATGACCGGTCGGGATCGCGGCATCGCTGGAATGACGGTCAACGCCGCTATTGGGAGGGGCGTCGCGAGCGGCACGAGGATCGCCGCGAAGTGCGCCGGAACTACCGTGATTACCGGCAGGATCGGGGCTCCGATAACACCGCGTTCCGCGCGGAGCGCCGACAGGACCGGGCGGCCTTTCGCCAGGGCCAGGTAAGCCGTCAGGAATTCCGCAGCGACCGGCGTGAGGATCGGCGCGATTTTCGTCAGGAACGGCGCAGCGACAGGCGCGAATTGCGCAGCGAAAACCGCCGTGGCCGCCGCGATTGACGCAATTGCACTGCCGGCCGGTCGCTGAGCGTAGCGACCGGGGCGGCGGTGGAGCGTGGTGCCAAAAAGCGGTTGGCGATCGGGCCTATTCTTCCTCGCGGAACTTGTCGTGGCAACCCTTGCAGGCGCCGCCAAGCGCTTTCATGCCGACACCCAGCGCGCCCGTGTTTCCGGCCTCGGCGAGCGCGTGGAATTTACCGGCTTCCGCAACAAGTTTTGCCGCCGCCTGTTTAAACTCGTCCGGCTTGGTCCAGACGGTCTGCAAGGCATCGGTCTTGAGGCCATCAGCCGGGCTGCTGCCGATGGGGAACCAGGTTTCGATCTTTGGCGCCAGCGCGTTGATCGTGCCGGCCGCGCTGCGGATTGCGGCGATATCGGATGACTTGGCGGCGAGCTGGTCGGCGATCACCTTGAAGGCGTCGCCTATTTTCTCGAAGCTTTCATGCCGGGCGTCGGCCGCCCTTCCGCCCGGCGTATCGGGATTGCGGCTGCAAGCGGTAAGGCTGAGTGCGATCAGCGATAGCAGCGCGTAATTCGGTCGCATCAAGCGGTCTCCTGGTTCGGTGTGTAAGCGGAGCGAAGTAGAGGCATTTTATCTGGCAGGGAACCAGCTAGCGCGCTGCGCTTTCGGCGGCGATGGCGGCGGCTGCGCATTTCGCACTGGTTTCCTCGGTACCGCCGCCAAGCATCGCCGCCGCGATGAAGCCGCCGGCCACAAGCAGGACGAAAATGGCGACGGTGAGACCCAGGTACTTGTCGATGAAGGCCTTGATCGGCGCGCCGAACAGGCGGAACAGCACGCCGACGATCATGAAACTGATGCTGCGCGACACCAGGCTCGCGCCGATGAAACCGAGCAACGGCATCGAGATGAAACCGGCGGTGATCGTCAACAGCTTGAACGGGATCGGCGTCGCGCCCTTGATCATGATGATCTCGGCGCCGTATTCCCGCAGATAGCACGCGGCCTTGGGAAAGCTTTGCGACAGGCCGAGCAGTGCCAGCAACTGGGTGCCAACCGTATCATAGAGGAAATGGCCGATCGCATAGCCAAGCAAGCCGCCCGCCACCGAGGCCAGCGTCGCGATAATCGCGAAGCGCACCGCCTTTTTCGGCTCGGCCAGACACATCAGCCCCAGCACCGGATGCGGCGGGATCGGAAAGAAGCTCGCCTCGACGAAGGCGAACAGCGCCAGCCACCATTCGGCGCGCGGATGCGAGGCCTTGGCCATGGTCCAGTCGTAGAGGCGGCGCAGCATCGGGGTTTCTCGCATCGTAATCGGCGGCGGCTTAGAGAGCGCGGCCGTCAGCGGCAAGATATAACCTATTCGGTTATTTATATTGACATCGTCACGCTGTTTGGGTACATAGAGGGAACATTGCGATCAACCGATTCGCCAGGCCGGCTTCCGGCTCTTCCGCCCTTCCCTTTCACGGTACGGATCGACCTTCATGGCGGACCCCAAAAGGCCCGGCCGGCGCGCGCCCGCTCCACCGCCGCGCCGGCCCAGCATTGCAAAATGGACCAAAGCGTTTCTCGCCGAACTTGCCGCCACCTCCAATGTCAGCGCCTCGGCCCGCAAGGCCGGGATATCGACCACCACCGCCTATGACGCCCGCCGCAGCGATCCGGAGTTCAACCGCAAATGGCAGAGCGCGCTGTGCGAAGGTTATGAGCACCTCGAAATGGAGATGCTCCACCGCCTGCGCACCGGCGAGATCAAGCAGCCCGCCAGCGCCAAACGCGGAACCCGCTCGTTCGACAATGCCACCGCCTTCCGCCTGCTGGTCGCTCACCGCGACAGCGCGGCGCGCCAGAAGGCGATCCAGGCGGACGAGGATGCCGATGCGATCATCATCACGATCGACGCCAAACTGGCGATCATGCGCCAGCGCTGGCTGGCTGCCCGGAGCAACGATGACGCGCAATGACCATCTCGACTGGCTGCTGCGGCTGGAGGATCAGGACCGCTTCGCCCAGCTGCGCCTGCTGAGCCAGGCGCAGCGCGAGGAATTCGCGACGCATTGGCGGCTGTGGGCGCGCCGGCAGCAGCTGGCGCCGCCGGGCGACTGGCGGCTGTGGCTGGTGCTGGCGGGGCGCGGCTTCGGCAAGACCCGCGCCGGGGCTGAATGGGTGCGGGCGATGGCCCGGGATCCGGACGCCCGGATCGCGCTGGTCGCCGCCTCTCTGGGCGAGGCCCGGGCGGTGATGGTCGAGGGCGAGAGCGGCATTCTCGCGGTCAGCCCGCCCGACCGCTGCCCGCGCTTCGAGCCGTCGCTGCGGCGGCTGACCTGGCCCAATGGGGCCCAGGCGACGCTCTATTCGGCGGGCGAGCCCGAATCGCTGCGCGGTCCGCAGCACAGCCACGC
>JAYVWX010000265.1:0-5534 GCA_043785715.1 Novosphingobium sp.
TGCGCTCCAGAACCGGTGGTTCCACCTTCAAGAACCCGCCGGGCGCCAAAGCCTGGGAGCTGGTCGATCAAGCGGGCTGCCGGGGGCTGGTGCGGGGCGGAGCGCAGGTGAGCGAGAAGCACACCAATTTCCTGATCAACACCGGTGATGCGACCAGCGCCGACATCGAAGCGCTGGGCGAGGACGTGCGGCGGCGGGTCAAGCAGACGCAGGGCGTTGAACTCGAATGGGAAATCCAGCGGGTGGGAATACAGTGACTCTCCCCAAACTGCGCATCGCCGTGTTGATGGGCGGCTGGTCGAGCGAACGCGCGGTGTCGCTGATGAGCGGCGAGGGCGTCGCCAAAGCGCTCGAATCGCGCGGCCACACGGTTACCCGCATCGATATGACCCGCGATGTCGCGCTGAAGTTGGCCGAAGTCGCGCCCGATGTCGTGTTCAACGCGCTCCACGGCTGCCCCGGCGAGGATGGCAGCGTGCAGGGAATGATGGACCTGATGGGGCTCACCTACACCCATTCCGGCCTCGCCGCCTCGGTGATCGCCATCGACAAGGAACTGACCAAGCAGGCGCTGGTGCCGCACGGCATTCCGATGCCCGGCGGACGGATTGTTGCCAGCGCCGAGCTTTACGAGCGCGATCCGCTGGCGCGGCCCTATGTGCTTAAGCCGGTCAATGAGGGCTCCTCGGTCGGAGTTGCCATCGTCACGGCACAGGGCAATTACGGCAACCCGATCGCGCGTGACACCAAGGGACCGTGGCAGGATTTCGATCACCTGCTGGCCGAACCCTTCATTCGCGGCAAGGAACTTACCACCGCCGTTCTGGCCGATAAATTTCTGCTGGTTACCGAACTCAAGCCCAAGTCCGGCTTCTACGATTTCGACGCCAAATATACCGATGGCATGACCGAGCATATCTGCCCGGCGGACATCCCCGACGAAATCAGCGAGGCCTGCAAGGATATCGCCCTGCGCGCCCACCGCATCCTCGGCTGCCGGGGGGCGACGCGCTCCGATTTCCGCTGGGACGATGAACGCGGCATCGAGGGGCTGTTCCTGCTCGAGGTCAACACCCAGCCGGGCATGACGCCGCTCAGCCTGGTGCCCGAACAGGCCAGGCACCTGGGCATGGATTACGCAGATCTGGTCGAGGCGATTGTCGCCGATGCACTGGAACATGCGCGCGCGGGCAAGGGCGCGGCATGACCGCCCGCACGATCAAGCGCCGCAGCCCCAACGCACGCCAGACCGCCGGCGCGCAGGCCAAGGCGCGCAAGGTCAAGGCGGCGAAGGCGAAGACCGGCTCGCTGCTCGCAATGGTCATGAGCTGGGTGCCGCTAAGCGAGGACCAGCTCCACAAGCTGTTCCTCGCATTGATTCTGGGCGGCACGGTTGTCTTGGCGGCCGTGGTCGCGGTAGCAGCCGGCGTTCCCGCTCTCGCAAGCCAGCAGATCGCCGCCGCGGCTGCGGGTGCCGGCTTCGAAGTGCGCCGGGTCGAAGTGCGCGGGGTCAAGCGGCTGAATGAACTCAAGGTCTATGAACGCGCGCTGGCCCAGCGCAATCTGGCGATGCCGCTGGTCGATGTCGCTGCGCTGCGGGCCGAACTCATCGAGCTTTCCTGGGTGCAGGACGCGCGGGTTTCGCGCCAGTTGCCCGATACGCTGGTAATAGACATTGTCGAGCGCAAGCCGCACGCGGTGCTGCGCATGCCCGACCATCTGGTGCTGATAGATGAAACCGGGCATTCGCTCGAGCCGATCTCGCCGGCGCGCGCCCGGGGCAAGCTGATCTTGTCGGGGCTCGAAGTCGGCGAGCAGGTCGGCACGCTCTCGGCGCTGCTCGAAGCCGCCCCGGCGCTGCGGCCGCAAGTGCGCGAGGCGGCCTGGCTGGGCAATCGCCGCTGGAACCTCGTGTTCAAGACCGGCCAGGTGCTGGCCCTGCCTGAGGGCGAAAAGGCCTCGGCCGCCGCGCTGGTTGCGTTTGCCCGGCTCGACGGCACCAACCGGCTACTTGGCGGCAGGGTGGCGGCCTTTGACATGCGCGCGCCCGACCGCATCTACATGCGTATTCCCGGCCGGGCCGAGCGCGAAACGAAGGACATCGCGGCCGCCAGACTGGCATCCGCGGCAAAGTCCGCATCCAGATCCGCTGCGGCCGCGCCTGCCGGATCCGCATTGGCGTCATCGCCAAGGGAGCAGCACTGATGACAGCGCCGCGCATCACCCGCTTGGTCGGCGCGGTCAACATCGGCTCGTTCCGCATTTCGGCGATGATCGCCGGCATTTCCGAGACCGGCGAGATGATCGTGCTTGGCTCCGGCCACCGCGCGGCGCAGGGCATCAGGCGCGGCTATGTCACCGACATGGCGGCGGCGACCTACGCGGTGCGCGATGCCATCGAACGGGCCGAGAAGATGGCCAACACCAGCATTTCGAGTGTCTGGATCGGCTGCTCGGGTGCCGGCCTGACCAGCCAGATCGCTCAGATCGAAGTCGATATGGGCGGACGGCGGATCGAGCAGGACGATATCGATCTGCTGCTGGTCGCCGCGCGTGACGTCATCCAGCCCGACGGCCGGATGGTGCTGCACGCCCAGCCGGCGCATTACACGCTCGACGGGGCCAACGGCGTCGGTGATCCCAAGGGGCTGCACGCCGAGCGGCTCGGCGTCGATATCCATGTCATGCTGGCCGACGGCGCGCCGGTGCGCAACATTACCGAGGCGGTGCAGAACGCCCATCTCCAGGTCGACGGGGTAGTCGCCTCGCCGGTCGCGGCGGGCCATGCTTGCCTCACCCCCGAGGAACGCGATCTCGGGGTGGCGCTGGTCGAGATGGGCGCGGAAGTGACCAATGTTTCGGTTCATGGCTCCGGCATGCTGCTCGGCATGGCCTCGATCCCGGCCGGATCGGCCGATATAACCGATGCCATCGCCTCCGCCTTCGGCATCCGCCGGTTCCAGGCCGAGCGGCTGAAATGCGTCAACGGCTCGGCGCTTGCCAGCCCGGCCGACCACCGCGAAATGATCCCGGTCAATGCACCCGGCGAGGAAGCAAGCGGCCCGCTGGCGCGCCATGCCGACGACAAGAACCGGATTCCCCGCGCCGAATTGGTATCGGTGATTACCGGCCAGCTCGGTCAGCGGATGGAAGATATTTCCAAGGCGTTGAAGAGCCTTGGCTTCAACGGCAAGCGCGGACAGCAGATCGTGCTAACCGGCGGCGGCGCCGAACTGGTCGGGATCGCCGATTATGCCCAGGCCGCGCTTGGCCGGCCGGTTCGGATCGGCAGTCCGCCACGCATTTCCGGCCTTGCCGAGGGCCATGCCAAGCCGGGCTTTGCCACGCTCGCGGGCCTCGTCCTCTATGCCGCGGCCGATCCGGTTGATATCCGGGCGGTCCGCGGCGGGGGCCAGACATCGCTCCGCTACAGCGGAGCAGGACTGGTCAATCGCGTCTACCGCGCGGTGCGGGAATATTTTTAATCGGTCGCAGGCCAGTGTGGTCTGTGGACAAAGGTTAAACCAGCTTTGATTCGCTGAGTCGAAGCGTGCAAAGTCGCAGGATCAGGGGATTTTTTCTTCGCGTGCCTGTCAGGAGTTAGCGAGATGAGCATTAATATCGGGCCACCGGCGATCGACGAGTTGAAGCCGCGCATTGCGGTGATCGGAGTTGGCGGTGCGGGGGGCAACGCGATCGCGAATATGATTTCTGCCGAAATCGAAGGTGTCGACTTCCTGGTCGCCAATACCGACGCCCAGGCGCTCAACAATTCGATCGCCGAACATCGCATTCAGCTTGGGCCCGATATTACCCAGGGACTCGGTGCCGGATCGCGGCCGGAAGTCGGGCGGGCGGCGGCGGAAGAGACCCTGCCCGAGATCGAGCGAGTGCTGGACGGCGTCCATATGTGCTTCATCGCCGCCGGCATGGGCGGGGGCACAGGCACTGGCGCGGCACCGGTTATCGCCAAGGCCGCCCGCGACCGCGGCGTGCTGACCGTCGGAGTTGTCACCAAGCCGTTCCTGTTCGAAGGCTCGCGCCGGATGCGCGCGGCCGAGGCCGGGATCGAAGAACTACAGAAACACGTCGATACGCTGATCGTCATTCCCAACCAGAACCTGTTTCTCATTGCGAAGGCGGAAACCACATTCAAGGAAGCCTTCCAGCTTGCCGACGAAGTGCTCCAGCAGGGCGTGCGCTCGATCACCGACCTGATGGTGATGCCGGGCCTGATCAACCTCGACTTCGCCGACGTGCGCTCGGTGATGGGTGAGATGGGCAAGGCGATGATGGGCACCGGCGAGGGCAGCGGCGAAAACCGCGCACTCGAGGCGGCGGAAAAGGCGATCGCCAACCCGCTGCTCGACGGCGTTTCGATGCAGGGCGCCAAGGGGGTGATCATTTCGATCATCGGCGGCGAGGACATGCGGCTGCTCGAGGTTGACGAGGCGGCCAATCACATCCGCGAACTGGTTGATCCGCAGGCCAACATCATCTGGGGATCGGCGTTCAACCCTGATTTGCAGGGCAAGATCCGGGTTTCGGTCGTCGCCACCGGGATTGAACAAAGCGCGGCGCATGTTGAAGAGGCGCACCGCCCGCTCAATCTTGGCTTGTCGCGCGGTCCGGTGCGGCCGGCGGCGCCCGCGCTAACTCCGGTCCAGTCTCTGTTCGAACCAGCGCCGAAGCCCGAGCAGCAACTTGAGGTCGAGCCGGTAAGCCAAGACGACTCAGAATTTGACGTTGCAATCGCGCTGGCGCCTGCGCTGCCCGAGCCGGTTGCCAACAGCGGCTCCACCATCGGACAGGGCGCGTGGGGACGGGACGAGGGCGAAGAAGGTGAAGAGGAGCGCCAGGGCAAAAGCAGCGCCTATGCCAGCCTGACCAACGTTTCGCCCGGCGCGCACGATCCACTCGACCTCGGGCTGGAGCAGGTCGAAGACGGCGGCGATGCAGCTGAAGAGGGCTCTGCCGATGAATTGCTGCTCGAAGCCGACCGATTGGCGGAGGCCGGAGGTCCGGTAACGCCGCTGATGCCGGGGCGGCGGCGGGGCCTGGTGTCCAATCAAGGCGAGGGCGACGAGCGGCCAGCCAAACCCAATATGGGCGCGGGCAGCACATTGTTCGAGCGCATGGCCAATTTGTCGCGTGGCACCAAACCATCCGCCGATGACGAAGACGATGATGACGGCAATGAGGGCTCCTCTATCAGCATTCCGCGTTTCCTCGGCCGGCAGAACAACCAGTAGGCCCAGCTGCCCCGAGGGAAGCGCGCTCCCGTTCGCAGGCGGTTCATGTTAAGCGGTGCAAACGGGAGCTGGGGGGCTGTGAGCGGAATTTCGCCGCCGGCTTACGGTAGCGGGGCCTGCGGTTTTGTCGATGGAACGCTAGGACTTATTGTGTCACCGGGTCGCCAGTCGCCGAGCTCCAATCCGCTGCGTCTGTTGTGGGCCGCTGGTGGTATGGCGATTGCCATCGCCGGAGCGGCGCAGCTGGCGCAGGCGCAGCAGGCCATTGCGGGCGAACCGCGC
>JAYVWX010000266.1:0-2486 GCA_043785715.1 Novosphingobium sp.
TTCGATTGCTTCGGCCCCGCTCAGCGTAGCGGCGAAGGTGGAATCGGCCGCCTCGAACACGTGGTGGCCTTCGTCGAACACGATCCGCGTCGGTCGCTGCGCCACGTCGCGCCCGCGCGCGGCGTTGACCATCACAAGCGCGTGATTGGCGATCACCAGATCGGCCTGCGCCGAGGCCCGCGCGGCGCGCTCGATGAAGCATTTGCGGTAATGCGGGCAGCCGGCATAGACGCATTCGCCGCGCCGGTCGGTCAGCGCCGCGACGCCGCGCTGGCGGAACAGCGTGGGCAGCCAGCCCGGCAGATCGCCGCCGATCATGTCGCCGTCCTGGCTGTAGCCCGCCCAGCGCGCGACCAGTTGCGCGAGGATCGCCGCGCGCCCGCCGAAGCCGCCCTGCAGCGCGTCCTCGAGATTGAGCAGGCACAGGTAATTCTCCCGCCCCTTGCGCACCACTACCGGTTGCGAGCCGTCTTCGCGCGGACCGGTCCAGGCCCGCCGGCTTTCGCGGCGAAGCTGGCGCTGCAACGCCTTGGTGAAGGTCGAGACCCAGACCGTACCGCCCGATTGCTCGGCCCATAGAGAGGCTGGGGCGAGGTAGCCCAGCGTCTTGCCGATGCCAGTTCCCGCCTGCGCCAGCAACACATGCGGCGCGCCCTCACGGCGGCGCGGCTCGAACAAATGCGCGGCCTCGGCGGCATAGGCGCGCTGGCCGGGGCGGTGTTCGGCGTCCTCGCCAGTGAGCGCGGCGAGCCGGGCGAGCACCGCCGGCTCATCCAGCGCGATCTGCGCCGGCTGGACCCGCTCCGGCGCTTCGTCCCATTCGGGCAGGCGGGAAAACAGCCAGCGCTCGGCCTTTTCCGGCCGGGCGATCCTCGGGGAAAGCTGCGCCGCCCAGGCCCAGCGCAGTTTGGTAAGCGATTGCAGGGCCGACCACGCGCCTTCGCGTTCGGGCCAGTCCGGGCTTTCGCAAGTGGCGAGCAGAGCTCCCGCCGCCTGTTGCAGCAGCGCGGGCACGGCATCGTCACTTTGCGGTTCGGCGAGCCCCAGCACATGGGCCAGGCCCTTGGGGGTGGGCACCATGAAGCGGGCCGGATGGATGAAGGCGAACAGTTCGAGCAGATCGAGCCCGGAGAGATCGGGATAACCCAGCCGGCTGGCCACCAGCGGCGCGTTGAGCATCAGCAGCGGCGTATCGCCAGCCGCCATGATTGCCTCGCCCTTGCCGATGGCTTTGGTGGCGCCCCCATTTTCCTCTCTGGCACCGTCACGCAGCCAGCAGCCGCCGTGGCTGGCGTGGAGCGCGGGGAGGAGGAGGTCGGGACTCACACAGCAGCGTTAGAACGAAAATGGAACGGAGGGGAAGGGGTAAACTGGCTGCGAGCGGTCGCGATCCTTCGCCCTTGCGAAAGCGCCGCAAACGCCCGAAAGCGCCCGGATGATTGACGCAGACCTTATCGCCGCCGCGCAGGTTTCCAAGGCATGGCCTTTCGAGGAAGCCCGCAAGCTGGTGAAGCGCTATCCCCAGGGTAAGCCGGATGGCACGCCGATGCTGTTCGAGACCGGCTACGGACCCTCCGGCCTCCCCCATATCGGCACCTTCCAGGAAGTGCTGCGCACCACGCTGGTGCGGCGGGCTTATGAGGTGCTGACTGGCGGCGCGCCAACCCGGCTGGTGGCGTTCAGCGACGACATGGACGGGCTGCGCAAAGTGCCCGACAATATCCCCAACCAAGGGTTGCTCGCCGCCCATATCGGCCATCCGCTCAGCCGCATTCCCGATCCGTTCGGCCAGTATGAGAGCTTCGCGCATCACAACAATGCAATGCTCCGCCGCTTCCTCGACCGGTTCGGCTTCGACTATGAATTCGTCTCGGCCTCCGACCGGTATAACTCGGGCGGCTTCGACGAGGCGCTGCGCGGCGTGCTGCGCAATTTCGAGGCGATCATGGGCGTGATGCTGCCGACCCTGCGCGAGGAACGGCGCAAGACCTATTCCTCGGTGCTGCCGGTTTCGGCCACAACGCAGCAGGTGCTGCAGGTGCCGGTCGAGGTGGTCGATGCCGAGGCCGGGATCATCCGTTTCCGCGATCTGGGCGAGACGGTCGAGCAGTGCATCTTCGGCGGGCAGGCCAAGCTGCAGTGGAAGGTCGACTGGGCGATGCGCTGGCTGGCGCTGGGGGTCGACTATGAGATGTGCGGCAAGGATCTGACCGACAGCCTGACCCAGTCCGGCAAGATCGTCCAGGTGCTCGGCGGGCGTCGGCCGGAAGGGCTGATCTACGAATTGTTCCTCGATGAGAACGGCGAGAAGATTTCCAAGTCCAGGGGCAACGGCCTGACCATCGACCAATGGCTGACCTATGGCAGCGCGGAGAGCCTGGGCTTCTATCTGTTCCGCGAGCCCAAGAGCGCCAAGCAGTTGCATGTCGGCGTAGTGCCGCGAGCGGTCGATGAATATTGGCAGTTCCGCGAGAAGCTGGCGCAGC
>JAYVWX010000267.1:0-2367 GCA_043785715.1 Novosphingobium sp.
TGTGCGGGCGGAAAGCAAACCGGCAATCCTGGGCCTGCTCGCCGAACGGTTTTCCAAGGTTTACGGTCTCGACGCAGCCGTGGTGTTGGCCGAAATCGAACAGCGCGAGAAGCTTGGCAGCACCGGCTTCGGGCGCGCCGTCGCAATTCCCCACGCACGGATCGCCGGGATCGGCCGCCCGGTCGCGGCATTTCTGCGACTGGAAGCGCCGGTGGTGTTCGATGCCGCCGACGCCATGCCGGTCGATATCGTCTTCGGGCTGCTTTCGCCCGAGCATGCCGGCGTCACTCACCTGCATGCGCTCGCGGCGATATCGCGAATGATGCGCGACGAGCGGATGCATGCGGCCCTGATCCAGGCCGCGGATGCCGAGGTGCTTTACGGTCTCCTGTGCAATGTCATCGACCGCGACGCCGCCTGACGCCCTGTTTGGCGCGGCGCTCCATTGGCGCGCGCTGGAGGGGCTCTATGCTTCGGCGCCGGTCAACCGACTGTTCGATTCGGCGCTGACGATCACCGGAGAGGGACGTACCCGGATCGAATTTTCGGTCGAAAAGCGCCATTACCATGCCGCCGGCGCGGCGCATGGCACGATCTATTTCAAGATGCTCGACGACGCGGCGTTCTACGCGGCCAATACCCTGGTGACCGACCGCTTTCTGCTGACAACGGCGTTCAATCTCCACTTTAGCCGGCCGGTGCGCAAGGGCAGGCTGTTCGCCGAAGGCCAGTGGATCAGCGGCCGCCGCCGGGTTCTGGTCGCCGAATCGCGACTCGTCGACGAGGAGGGCGAAGAGATCGGCCGTGGCACCGGCACCTTCATGCGCTCGCGGATCGCTTTGTCCGCCCTCGACGGATACGCAATACCTTGAAATCGCAGGGCAATTGACAATGGATGCGCGGCTCCCCGCGCAGCTCGAAGTGTCGGGGCTGATCCGTCTGGCGCAGGCGACCGGAGGCTTTGCCGCAGTGCTCAGGCGGGGCGCGCCGGAAGCTGGAACAATCCTCATCGTTATTCTTGAAAACGGCGCGAATTCAAAACTCTATGAGCGGATGCCGTGGGTGGATGGTTCCCGCAAATGGCACTGTGCCAAGCGGCAAGATCCGGGAAATCCCGCTGAATTCTCCGATTATCTCGCTCGGCGCGCCCAGCAGGACAGCGATATGTGGATTATTGAACTGGATGTCCCGGACGGAGAACGTCTCATCGGAATGCGGGGTTAAGCAGGTTGACCGCCCCGGGCCCCAACACCACATGCAAATTTAGCAACGACGCGTGTGCGGTCTGGAATGGCGTAAGGCCATTCCGGCAAGCGCGCAGACGGGGGATTACCGGCAGGAGTTTAGAGCGTAGGGGGGTGCCCGTTGGCATCGCGTCGCCCGGCCTGTTCTGGTGGTTCACCGCCCAAGAATAAAAAACTATGACTATAAAGCTGAATCGCGTCCGCCTTGCCGCTGTGACTGCGAGTATGATGACCTTGCTGGGAAGCGCAAGCCAGTTGGACGCCGCTCCCACCGCACTCGAACCGGTAATCGCTCAGCCGGAGATCGCTCAGCCGGTAGTCACTCAGCCGGTGATCATCCAACAACCGACCGTTCAATCCATCGTTGCGGCCCAGCCGCAAACCGTCGTCCAAGCTGTCGTCCAACCAGTTGCCGAACCGGCGGTGGTTGTGCTCCCGGATGAAGCGCTGCCCGCCTCCGCCGCTTCGCTCGCCGCGCTGGTTACCGCCCAACCACAACCCGCCGATCTGCCGCGCGAGCTCAATTGCCTCGCCGGCGCGGTCTATTTCGAGGCCAAGAGCGAAGCACTGACGGGTCAGCTGGCCGTTGGCCGGGTGATCGTCGCCCGCTCCAAATCGGGCCGCTTCCCCAATTCCTATTGCGGCGTGGTGTTCCAGCGCGCGCAATTCTCGTTTGTCCGCGGTGGCGGGCTGCCCGGTATCGACCGGCGCTCGAAGCAGTGGCGCAATGCCGTGGCGATTGCGCAGATCGCGCATGGCGGCACCTGGCGCAGCCCTGTCGAGGGGGCGCTGTTCTTCCATGCGGCGCACGTGTCGCCATCGTGGAAGCGCACCCGCATGGCGCAGGTCCAGAACCACGTTTTCTATCGGTGATGCCGTGCTGCCGGGGCGCTGCCCCGGAACGCAAGGCTCAGTCGCGCAATTCGACCCATATCGGCGCGTGATCGCTCGCCTTTTCGCGGCCGCGATGCGCCTTGTCGACACCGCAGGCGACCAGCCGGTCGGCCAGTTCGGGTGAGAGCAGCGCGTGATCGATGCGAAAGCCGTGGTCGCGCTGCCACGCCCCCGCCTGGTAATCCCAAAAGGTCCAGATCCCGCCCTGCGGATTGTGCAGGTCCAGCGC
>JAYVWX010000268.1:0-2561 GCA_043785715.1 Novosphingobium sp.
TGGCCATGTTGGTGGCAAGCGACATCGCCGCGTTATGCCGTTCGGAGGCCAGCTGCGGGCGCAGTTGCAGAACATACCGGCCGTCCGGGCCAAGCTCGACCTCCTGCTCGGGCGGATCGACGCGCGCCGCGCCGCGCCGGTCTTCCGCCGCCGCGATCCGCCTGGCCAGTTCGCCGAATTCGGCGGGCAGCTGATCGGGCCGCACGGTATCATAGGCGAGCTTGGCGCGGCTGCGGATCAGCGCCCGCTCCGCGCCGTCGAGCTTGACTGCCCCGTCCGGGGCGACGCGCACGGTGAACACCACCGCGGGCCGGGGGCCATCGGGCAGCAGGCTGGCAGCGCCTTCGGACAGGGCTGGCGGGTAGAGCCCGGCCTTGCCGTCGGGCAGATAGGTGGTGGTGCCGCGCTTCCAGGCCTCGATGTCCAGTGGATCGCCATCCGAAACGAACCAGGCGACGTCGGCGATGGCGTAGTGCAGCAGCAGGTCGGCGCCGGATTGCTCGATGGCGAAAGCCTGGTCGAGATCGGTCGAACTGGCCGGGTCGAGCGTGACGAAGGGCATGCCGGTGCGATCGGCATGTTCATTAGGCACCCGGCGCGCAGCCAGTTTGGCGGCGGCGAGCACGTCCGGCGGGAAGATTTCCGGCACAGCGAATTGCGCCCGGATCGCGGCAAGCCCGCCGCCGAGGAGCTGTTGTGGGTCCCGCAGCGCCTTCATTGTGGAAAAAACGGCAGATGGGATGGAAGCATCGCCACATTCTGGCTTGCCTTGCCGGCAATGCCAAGCGCTATACGGGGATGAGATGTTGAGAGTGTTCGATCGATGAAGACCCGCGCCGCCGTTGCCTTTGCTGCCAAGCAGCCGCTTGAGATCGTCGAGCTCGATCTCGATGGGCCAAGGGCGGGCGAAGTGCTGGTCGAGATCATGGCGACCGGGATTTGCCACACCGATGCCTATACGCTCGACGGACTGGACAGCGAGGGACTTTTCCCGAGCATCCTTGGCCATGAGGGGGCCGGCATCGTGCGCGAAGTGGGCGCGGGCGTCACCTCGGTACAGCCGGGCGATCACGTCATCCCGCTCTACACGCCTGAATGCCGCCAGTGCAAAGCCTGCCTGTCGGGCAAGACCAATTTGTGCACCGCGATCCGGGCGACGCAGGGGCAGGGGCTGATGCCGGATGGAACCAGCCGGTTCAGCTACAAGGGGCAGACGATCTTGCATTACATGGGCTGCTCGACCTTCAGCAATTTCACCGTACTGCCCGAAATCGCGGTGGCGAAGATCCGCAAGGACGCACCGTTCCAGACCAGTTGTTATATCGGCTGCGGCGTGACCACCGGCGTTGGCGCGGTGCTCAATACCGCCAAGGTGCGCCCCGGGGATAGTGTCGTGGTGTTCGGGCTGGGCGGGATCGGGCTCAATGTCATTCAGGGGGCAAGGCTGGCGGGGGCGGGCCGGATCGTCGGCGTCGATCTCAACCCCGACAAGGAAGAGTGGGGCCGCAGGTTCGGCATGAGTGATTTCGTCAATCCCAAGGAGGTGAAAGACGTGGTCGCCCATCTGGTCGCCATGCTCGACGGCGGCGCGGATTATTCGTTCGACTGCACCGGCAACACCGAAGTCATGCGACAGGCGCTCGAATGCTGCCACCGCGGCTGGGGCACCAGCGTGATTATCGGCGTGGCGGAATCCGGCAAGGAAATCGCGACGCGGCCGTTCCAGCTGGTCACCGGGCGCACATGGAAGGGCACCGCGTTTGGCGGCGCGAGAGGACGCACCGATGTGCCCACAATCGTCGACTGGTATATGAACGGCAAGATCGAGATCGATCCGATGATCACCCATGTGCTCAAACTGGAGGAGATCAACCGGGCATTCGAGCTGATGCACTCGGGGGAGAGCATCCGGTCGGTGGTGGTCTATTGAGCCAGGCGGAGCGCCTTTCCCAGATTGTCGCGGATCATCTGCACCGCGAAGGCCCGCTGCTGCCGATCCTGCACGATGTCCAGGCCGCCTTCGGCTGCATCGACCGCGCGGCGGAAGCGCAGATCGCCCAGGCGCTCAACCTCAGCCGGGCCGAAGTCCACGGGGTGGTGAGCTTCTACCATGATTTTCGCACCGAGCCCGATCCGCGCCCGGTGGTGCAGCTTTGCCGGGCGGAGGCCTGTCAGGCGCGCGGAGTGGAGGCGCTGGTGCGGGCGGGGGAGCAGGCGGCGGGGGAGCGGGTGCGGCTGAGCGCCGTCTATTGCCTCGGCCTGTGCAGCGCCGGGCCAGCAGCGCGGGTGGGCGATGCCGTGTATGCGCGGCTCGATGTGGCGGGTCTGGTCCGGCTGATCGAGGCGGCATGACGGTGGTGCGTATCTCGGACGACGCGCTGGCGTTGGCCTGCGGTGCCGATGCGGTAGCGGAAGCATTTGCGGCGGCGGGCTGCGAGGTCGAGCGGGTGTCCAGCTGGGGGATGCACTGGCTGGAGCCGCTGGTCGAGACTGGTGGGATCGGGTTTGGGCCGGTTCGTCCAGAAGATGTCTCTAAAATCCTCCCCGAGCTTGTCTCGGGG
>JAYVWX010000269.1:0-7391 GCA_043785715.1 Novosphingobium sp.
TCCACAGTAACGTGCCAAGACTCGTGTAGATCAGGAACCAACGCATGGGCATGTCAAAAATGCCCGCGGGAACCGAGATCAGCGTTCTAATCGCCGGGACCATGCGTGCGAAGAATACGGATTTGCGCGAGTGCCTTTCGAACCACTGATCGACGTTGTCGATGTCGCCAGGTCTTAAAGCCAGCCAGCGACCGTGACGCCCGGCCCATGCCTTCAGCCGATCTGCACCGATAAACTTGCCAATATAAAACCAGAACAGCGCCCCAAACATCGACCCGGCGTATCCGGCGACAATAACAAGCGGGAGACTCAATTTGCCCTGAGCCGCCTCATAGCCGGCCATCGACATGATCAATTCCGATGGGATCGGGGGAAAGACATTTTCCAGAAACATGAGGGCGGCAATCCCGCCGTAGCCGGACTGCTCAAAAAGTTTGAGCAACTGATCGATCATCGGCGAATGATACCGGCGGAGCACCAGCGCCGCACCTGAAATATCGGTAGCGGTCATAGCTGCGCTCATCTTCCTGCTGCCACAGCGTGCAGGCAATCATTCGCAATCCGAAAACAAAGCTGCCAGGGCAACGGCACCAACATCGCGGCATGGCTGCCGGCGCCCTGTTTGCTGTTTTGACTGTGATTGGACTTCAGCCGGTGCGAAATTGGCGCGATGGGCGTAACGCGGGATTGAAGGTCTGATCGGGATCAGAGCTGTTGGCGAATGGAAACGCACATGGGCGGGGCAAGTGATGACATTTCATACTGGAGCCAAGACCCCTCCGCGTTGACGGCATGGCTTGAGTCCAGCCCGGTCGGCTTGACTTCCGATCGGGCCGCAAAGCAACTTGGCCTCGTCGGCCCTAACAGCGTCGAGGACACGCCGCGCCTGAGTGCCCTGCGCCTGCTCCTTCGCCAGTTCGAAAGCCCGCTCGTTCTCATCCTGGCATTTGCTGCCGTAATCTCCCTGGTGCTCCAGCAATGGGTGGACGCGGCCATCATTCTGGCGATTGTTGTGGGCAGTTCGCTCCTCAGCTTCTTCCAGGAATATCGGGCTTCTTCTGCGGTAGAGGAACTCAAGAAGCGCCTGGCGCTAACCGCCCGCGTTCTGCGAGATGGGGTGGAACGCGAAGTGCAGGTCAAGATGATCGTACCCGGCGACGTGGTGCTGCTATCGGCCGGCAACCTCATCCCCGCCGATGGCCTGGTGCTCAAGGCGGCAGACTTTCTGGTCAGCGAGGCGAGCATGACCGGCGAGTCCTTTCCGGTCGAAAAACGCCCCGGCATCGTTGCGCCAGACGCGCCCATCACCAAACGCACCAATTCCGTGTTTCTTGGGGCCTCAGTCCGCAGCGGCACGGCGACGGTCCTTGCCGTCAAGACAGGCCGCGGCACCGAATTCGGCGCCATCGCGGCGCGGCTGAAGGCACGGCAACCAGAAACGGACTTTGCACGCGGCGTAAGGCAGTTCGGCTATCTGCTCATCCGGGTCATGATCGTCATCGTGCTCTTCGTGCTGACGGTGAACCTGCTGCTCAACCGCCCGGTGATGGAGTCCCTGTTGTTCGCAGTGGCTTTGGCGGTGGGATTGTCGCCCGAACTGCTGCCGGCGATCATCAGCGTTACCTTGTCCGCAGGGGCCCGGGCCATGAGCAAGCGGGGCGTCATCGTGCGCCGGCTCGATGCGATCGAAAATCTCGGCAGCATGGACATCCTGTGCACCGACAAGACCGGGACGCTGACCGAGGGGACGCTCATCCTGAGCGAGGTGCTGGGTGCAGGCAGCCAGCCCTCGGACGAGGTGCGACAGCTCGCCTTTCTCAATGCGGCGTTCGAGACGGGCATCGAGAACCCACTCGATACCGCCATTGTCGCGGCCGGCGAGACCTCCGGGCTGACGAAGCAGGGCTTCGCCAAGATCGACGAAATCCCCTACGACTTCATGCGCCGCATGCTGACCATCGTCGTGGCTGAGCAAGACAGCCCAGCGCAGCATCTGTTTGTCACCAAGGGCGCCTTTGCGAACGTCCTCGCCATCTGCACATCGTTCGACCGCGACGGCAGCGAGGTTCCCCTGGATGCAGCCGCACGGGCACGACTGGACGCGGTGTTCGAGGCCAAGGGCGCCGAGGGCTTCCGGGTCCTGGCCGTCGCCACCCGCAGGGTTGCCGTGAAGGCGGACTATGACCGCGAAGACGAGCGCGACATGGTCTTTCGCGGCTTCCTGGTCTTTCTCGACCCGCCCAAGGCCGATGCGAAGCGCACGATCGAGAACCTCAACCGGCTCGGCATCCGCATCAAGGTGATCAGCGGCGACAATCGTCATGTCACGGCCCATCTGGCACAGGCTGTCGGCCTTGATGCGAAGTCGATGTTGACCGGCGAGGATTTGGCCAAGCTCAAGGACGAGGCGCTATGGCATCTGGCGCCCCGGACCGACCTGTTCGTGGAGATCGACCCGCAGCAGAAGGAACGGATTGTCCGCGCCTTGCAGCGGACGGGCCACTCCGTCGGCTATCTTGGTGACGGGATCAACGATGCGCCGGCGCTCCATGCAGCCGACGTCGGTATTTCCGTCGAGGAGGCCGTGGATGTTGCCCGCGAGAGCGCCGACATTATCCTGCTGAGGCGCGATCTCGACGTGCTGCGTTCGGGCGTCGAGGATGGCAGGGAGACATTCGCCAACACGCTGAAATACATCGCGATCACCACCAGCGCGAATTTTGGCAATATGATCAGCATGGCGCTGGTTACCCCGCTTCTTCCGTTCCTGCCGCTCGCCGCCAAGCAGATCCTGCTGAACAACTTTCTCTCCGATGTGCCCTCGATCGCGATTTCCAGCGACAATGTCGATCCCGAGCGGGTCACCCGACCGCAGCGCTGGAATGTTACGGAAATACGCAAGTTCATGATGGTTTTCGGGCTGGTCAGTTCGGTGTTCGACATCCTGACGTTCGCCCTGCTGATGCTCGTTTTCCGGGCGAACGAGGCGACTTTCCAGACTTCGTGGTTCATGATCTCCCTGTTGACCGAACTGGCAGTCGTGCTCGTTTTGCGGACCCACAAGCCCGCGTTCCGAAGCAAGCCCAGCAAGTTGCTGCTGTGGTCGACCATCGCGGTGGTTGCCGCGACATTCGCCATTCCGTTCATGGGGACATTGACCTCGGTTTTTGGCTTCGTGCCTCTCTCGATGCTTCAGCTTACCGCGATTGTCGCCATTGTCCTGGGATACATCGTGGCAACTGAGCTGACCAAGGCATGGTACTTTCGGTCGGAAAGATCCGGTGCAGGGCAATGGGAAGAAGCGGCTAGCGGCGGCAGTTGAAAGCCATTCGGTCGCCACCATCGCTGTCCGCAGATTGAATCTGCGGAGTGGGGCAAGATGCAGTCGCCCCGCTGCCCAAGCTTCAGACCATATTCGTACCTGCCCCCATCCACATGCATTTCGCTGATGCCCCTGCCTGCGGACTCGGACTGTATCATCGCTGGCGGGAAGAACGCGGGAACTGAAGACGAGGCCAGGAGAACTTGTCGGAAAAGCAGGTAGCGGTTCGGCGCGTTGCTCGCTGCGATCGCCCCCATGTTCCATATGACCATGCGCTGGGCGTCGAGATTTGGCGGTGCCGACGAACAACCGCCTTCGACGGGAATGTTCGCGCCCGATCCTGTCTACCAGGTTCTCTGTAACAACCGATGCAATCAGCCGGACGAGCGGCTTGGTGCTTGCGGCGCTCGGCGATGAGGGGACCGGGAGCACAAACCTGTTGCGATAAATGTCCTTGGCCGAAATCGTGGTGAAAAGGCGTTCAAGGGTCGCGTTCTGGTCTGACCCGAGAAACGCAAATGGCGCGATCAGTGCGCCCGTGCTTACGCGGGTTACAATCGAGAATTCCGGCCGTGTTCCTGCCTGGGTCCAACCATTCAGGAGACCGGCGCCATAGGCCCCGTTGTCCGAGCCGCCGGAGAGGGCGAGCATCGTCTTCTCACCTTGCGCCCCAGTGAAAGGCGCCGCCATCTGCCGACCTGCATCAGCCGCATCCGCCCAGAAGCGGGCTGCCGGGATACCGGGTATCACTGCCTCGACCTGCTGGGCTTCGGTGAACGGCGCGCGCTGGATTGTCGCGCACCCCTGAAGCGCGAGGGACGCCAGAGCTATGGATAGGAAAGCCACCAGTTTCTTTTTAGGTGCTGCTTTCTTGCGAGGCATTGCGACTGCATGTCCCATCATCGCTAAAGGCCACCTCGAAAAATGTCCCCTTTCCAAGGCGATCGAAATCCGATTCAAGGATGCTGAACCGCCGAGGGATTGTTTGCGATGGGCCAGCCGGGATTTTTTGATTTGCAGCGCCGGTATGAGGGGTTGGACGCGAAGAGCGATCCTTTGGTTGCGATCTTGGCGGCGGTTCCGTTTGAGCTGTTCCGCGGCAAGCTGAAGACGGCGCTTGTGAAGGGCGGGCTGCGCAGGGCGGAAGATGATCGCAAGAGTGCGGCGGGTCGCAAGCCGTGGGACGAGGTTTTGATCTTCAAAGTGCTGGTGTTGCAGGCGCTCTACAATCTGTCGGACGATGCGATGGAATATCAGCTGCGCGACCGTCTGTCGTTCATGCGTTTTGCCGGGCTGGGTCTGGAAGATGCGGTTTGACGTGACCCCCTGATTTCCATCCAAGATTGATTAGAGTCCGGACCTGAGGAGGAACGGACAGATGAAGCGACTGAGATTTACGGAAGAGCAGATTATCGGGGTGCTGCGGGAGGCTGAGGCAGGCGCGAAGACGGCTGACCTGGCGCGCAAGCATGGGGTGTCGGAAGCGACGCTCTACAACTGGAAGGCCAAGTATGGCGGGTTGGAGGTGTCCGAGGCGAAGCGATTGCGGGCGCTGGAGGACGAGAACGGGCGGCTCAAGCGTCTGCTGGCCGATGCGATGCTGGACAATGCGGGTCTGAAGGACCTGCTGTCAAAAAAATGGTACGCCCGCCGCAAGGCGTGGAGCGGTCGCGCATCTTCAGGCCCTGCTTGATGTCAGCGAGCGGCGGGCGTGCAGGGTCATCGATGCTGACCGGACGGTGATCCGTTACCAGTCGCAGCGTGACGATGATGGTCCTTTGCGACAGAAGCTGCGCGAGCTGGCGCTTCAACGCCGCCGGTTCGGCTATCGCCGGTTGCACATCCTGCTGCGGCGCGAGGGGATCACGATCAACCGCAAGAAGACCCAGCGTTTGTATCGCGAGGAGGGCCTGACCGTGCGGCGACGCAAGGGGCGCAAACGCGCGGTTGGTGCCCGTGCGCCTGCTCCGGTTCCGGCGCTGCCCAACCAGCGCTGGAGCCTGGACTTCGTGCATGACCAGATGATCACGGGCCGCCGGTTCCGGGTGCTCAATGTCGTCGATGACGTGACCCGCGAGTGCCTGGCGGCGGTGCCGGACACCTCGATATCAGGCAAGCGGGTGGTGCGTGAGCTGGACGATCTGATCGCGGTGCGCGGCAAGCCCGGCATGATCGTCAGCGACAACGGCACCGAGCTGACCTCGAACGCGGTGCTCGAATGGTGCGGCGCGGCCAAGGTCGAGTGGCATTACACCACCCCCGGCAAGCCGACCCAGAACGCCTTCATCGAAAGCTTTAACGGACGAATGCGTGACGAACTGCTCAATGAGACGCTGTTCACCAGCCTTGCCCATGCCTGTGAGAAGATTGCCGCATGGACCCACGATTACAACACCGGGCGGCCCCACTCCTCGCTCGGATATGCCACCCCGGCGGCCTTCGCCGCTGACCTCAAAAAGCAAGGGGCTGCTTCGCTCCGCATAGCCGGAGGCTACGCTACGCAGCCCCTTGCTTCACCTGCCCACGTGGGCAACAACAATGCCGAGACTCTAATCGCAACTGGATGAAGGTTGGGGGTCACGTCAGATACCCCAAAGGAGACGCGAACCCAGACAGCCCACGCTCAGCGTGCGAACCGGCGTGTGCCGGCATGCGAAAGCTCGCCGTCATGGCAAATGCTCTGCTCAAAGCGGCCCGGCTCTGGGCCGAATCCATGGCTTGACCATCACGGATACTCTAAATGACGAGGAAAATCACCGCGATCACCGTCATCACGATGGTGGCAAGCCAGCCGCTCGCTGCCAGCCGCCGCGAGATCGTCAGTCGGCCCATGACCTTCGGATTGCGCGCAATCAGCATCATCACCACCATCAGTGGCGGGGCGAGCAGGCCGTTGACCACGGCGGCCCAGTAGAGCGCCTTCATCGGGTCTATCGCCAGCAGGTTCAATGCAATCCCGCCGAACGTCGCCAGCGCAATCGCGCCATAGAAGGCCTTGGCTTCGCGCGGCTTGCGGTCAAGCCCTTCGACCCAGCCGAAGGTTTCGCTCACCGCATAGGCGGCGGAGCCTGCCAGGATCGGCACGGCGAGCAGGCCGGTGCCGATGATCCCAATGGCGAAGAGCACGAAGGCGAGGTTTCCGGCAATCGGGCGCAGCGCCTCGGCGGCCTGGGCGGCGGATTCGATCTCGGTCACGCCGTGAGCATGGAGCGTCGCGGCAGTGGCGATGACGATGAACAGGGCAGTGATATGCGAGAAACCCATGCCGATCAGCGTATCGAGGCGGATACGGCGCAATTCGGGCCCTGCCCTGCGCGGCGAGACATAAAGCGGCTTGATGTGGCGGCGGTGCTGTTCCTCGACCTCCTGCCCGGCCTGCCAGAAAAACAGATAGGGGCTGATTGTTGTCCCGAAGATGGCGACCAGCGCCATGGCGTGGGGCTTGTCCAAGGTGAAGCTGGGGATCAGAGTACCGCGCAGCGCGTCTTCCAGCCGGACGCCCGCGACGAAGGTAACCGCGACATAGGAAA
Source organism: Novosphingobium sp. (assembly GCA_043785715.1). Lineage (GTDB taxonomy): Bacteria > Pseudomonadota > Alphaproteobacteria > Sphingomonadales > Sphingomonadaceae > Novosphingobium. The sequence goes on from JAYVWX010000269.1 coordinate 6,853, forward strand.
ACAACGAAAGCGTCGTCCATTTAAGGATGCTGGCGTAGCGGTTGTAGCTGATCAACACTTCCAGCGACACGCTCACCAGCCCGAAGATCGCGGTGTAGAGCAGGATCGGCCCGGGAACGAGCAGCGCCAGCACGGCCCCCATCGCGCCAAGATCTGCACCCAGATTGATAACATTGGCGATCAGAAGTAGCATCACCACCGCCTGCAGCAACGGTTTTGGATAATGCCGGCGCAGGTTCTGCGCGATGCCGCGCCCGGTGGTCGCGCCGATTTCGGCGCAGATCATCTGGATCGCGGCGAGCAGCGGATAGCCGAACAGCATGGTCCAGGCCATGCTATAGCCAAACTGCGCGCCGACCTGACTGTAGGTGCCGATACCGCTGGGATCATCATCCGCCGCGCCGGTGACAAGGCCGGGGCCGAGGACATCGAGCAGGCCCCGCGGTTCAGGATAGTTCTCAGGCCGTGCGGACATGCAGTCTCAAATTCCCTTGAAGCGCATTTGCGCGGCGATAGTGGAATCTTTGCCACAGTCTCAG